>JAYVMH010000163.1:0-7643 GCA_043759015.1 Actinomycetota bacterium | reverse complement strand
GGAGATCACGGCCGCGCTGGAGGTGCCGATCGACGAGCTGGCGTCACCGGGCGACCTGCTCCTCGCGGCACGGTGCGAGATGCATCGCAGCACCGGTCGGGCGACGAACGTGTTGCTGCTGCAGGACCAGGATGCGGTCGCCGATGCGATGGGGTTCTCCGACGCCGACGTAATGATGTCGCAGCTGTCGTCCGCGGCGAGCGCGATCGACTGGGCGAGCGAGCGGTTCTGGTGGCGCGTGGAACGTGCGAAGCGTTCACAGCCCAAGGGCCGCGGCCGGTCCGTCGCCACGCTCATCGACGGCGTGACCGTGATGGACGACGAGGTCCAGGTCGACCTCGCCAAGGCCGAGGAGGACCAGTCGCTGCCGTTCCGCGTGGCCGCGGCCGCGGCCCACGCGGGGTTCCCGATCGGCATCAAGGCGCTGCGCGCGTTGTCGTGCACCGTCGTGGAGGAGGACGAGCCGTGGACGGAGGGCACCCGTCGGGCGATGGTCAGCCTGCTCGGCGCGGGCCCGATGCTGGTGCCGACGGTGGCGGCGCTGGAGCGATACGACCTGCTGAGTCGGATGTTCCCGGAATGGCGCCACGTCCGCAGCCTTCCTCAGCGCAACGCGTTCCACACGTACACGGTGGACCGCCACCTGCTGCAGACGGTGATCAACGCCACCGAGTTCGTGCGCGCCGTCCCCCGCCCGGACCTGCTCCTGGTCGGGGCGTTGCTGCACGACATCGGCAAGGGCTACCCCGATGACCACACCGAGGTCGGCATCCGCCTTGCCGAGCGCATTGCGTCTCGGATGGGCTTTGCGGTCGCCGACATCGATGTCCTGACGGCGATGGTCGAGCATCACCTCCTCATCGCCGAGACCGCGACGCGGCGCGACCTCAGCGACCCCGTCACCACCGAGAACGTCGCCGCGCTCGTGGGCGACCGGTTGCGGCTCGATCTGCTCCGGTGCCTCACCATCGCCGACAGCCTGGCGACGGGTCCGTCCGCATGGTCACCGTGGAAGGCCGGACTGGTGCAGGCGCTGTGCGACTCTGTCGGCGAGCTGCTCGCCGGACGTCGTCCCCCCTCCGTCGAGCAGGCCATCGAACCGAAGGTGCTGGCGCTGGTGGAGGCCGTGCGCGGCGACCGCAGGTTGCAGACCCGACTCGAGCAGGACGGCGAGTTCGACACGTGGATGGTGGCGACGCCCGACGAGCGTGGGCTGTTCGCGAAAATCGCCGGCACGCTGGCGGTGCACGGCATCGACATCGTGGGCGCCGAGGTGTGGACGAGCCCGCACGGCATCGCCGTCGACCGGTTCCAGGTGCACCGAGGTTCGGGGCGCAACGCGAACTGGTCCAAGATCGAGCACGACCTGATCGGTGTCGTGGCCGGGGAGTTGGATCTCGCCGATCGCCTGATGCAGCGAATCCGCGCGTATCGCCGCACCCGGCGGGCGATCTCGGCCACGCAGCCGCGCCTGGAGGTGATCATCAGCAACGAGGCGTCGCGGTCGACCACGATGATCGACGTGCGAGCCCCCGACGCGATCGCCGTGCTGTACCGGCTGGCGTCCGTGCTCACCGAGCAGGGGCTCGATGTGCGCTCGGCGAAGGTGACCACGCTCGGCCACGAAGTCGTCGATGTGTTCTACGTGCGTCGTGCGGGAAGGGCCGGCTCGGCCGGCCAGGTCCCCGTCCGCGACCACGATGCACTGCGCGATGCACTGCGCGATGCGCTCACGGAAGCGTCCTGACCCGGTCGGCCTGGCCGGCCCGACCCTGCGAAGCGATCAGATCGCCTCGTTGCCCATCTCTCCCGTCCGCACACGGAGCAAGCGATCGATCTGGGTGGTCCAGATCTTGCCGTCACCGATCTTGCCGGTGCGGGCCGCGTCGGCGATCACGGTGACGAGCTGGTCGGCGGACTCGGCGGGCACGATGATCTCGAGCCGCATCTTCGGCAGGAAGTCGATCTTGTACTCCGAACCCCGGAAGTTCTCGGTCTTGCCGCGCTGGCGGCCGAAGCCGCGCACCTCGGTGACGGTCATCCCCTCGACGCCGTTGGCGAGGAGCGCTTCCTTCACCGCTTCCAATTGGTGCGGCTTGATGACGGCAGTGATCATCTCAAGCATTGGTCACAGCCCCTTTCCCATGTAGGCGGATTCCGGATGGTAGGCAGGTGAGCCATGTTCGTGGATGTCGAGGCCCTCGAGCTCGCCCTCTTCGGACACTCGCAGGGTCTTGGTGAGCTTGACGGCGTGCATCAGCGCGAACGCCACACCAAAGGCGGCGCCGCCGACGAAGAGGTTGCCCCACACCTGGTTGAAGAACTGCTTGGCGCCGAGCGAGCCGCCGCCCCACAGCCAGCCCTTGGGCACACCCCATTGGCCGGTGGAGAACAGACCGAGGCTCCAGGTGCCCCACATGCCGGCGAAGCCGTGCACCGCCACGGCGCCGATCGGGTCGTCGATGCGCAGCCATTCGATGAAGTCGATGCCCCAGACCACCACGAGGCCTGCGACGCCCCCGATGATGATCGAGCCCGTCGGGTTCACCCAGTAGCACGGTGCGGTGATCGCGACGAGGCCACCGAGGAAGCCGTTGACGCTGATGCCGAGGTCCCACTTGCCGACTCGCCTGTAGATCCAGAAGAACGCGGTCAGGCCGCCCGCCGCGGCCGCGAGCGTGGTGTTCGTGGCCACACGGCCGATGCCCTGGAAGTCCATTGCCGACAGGGTGCTGCCCGGGTTGAAGCCGTACCAGCCGAACCACAGGATGACACCGCCGACGGCGGCGATGGTGAGGTCGTGGCCCGGGGGCAGACCGCCACCATCACGCTTGAACTTGCGACCAAGGCGCGGCCCGAGGACGATCGCACCGGCGAGGGCGATCATGCCGCCCATGGTGTGGACGACGGTCGAACCGGCGAAGTCGTGGAAGAACGTACCGTTGCGCGTCACCTCGAGCACGCCGCCCGGACCCCAGACCCAGTGCCCGAGGATCGGGTAGATGAATCCGCTGACGCCGATGCTGTAGAGCAGGTCGCCCCTGAAGCCCGTGCGCCCGACCATCGCGCCGGAGGTGATCGTGGAGCAGGTGTCGGCGAACGCGAACTGGAAGAGGAAGAACGCCATGAACGACACACCGGTCGCGCCGGTCAGCGTGTAGGTCGCCGGCGCGTTGTTCAGGAAGAAGAACGAGTGGCCGATCCACCCGTTGCCCACACCGAACATGAACGCGAACCCGAATGCATAGAACAGCAGTGCGCACAGGCACGTGTCCACGATGCACTCGACGAGCACGTTCACGACCTCACGTGTGCGAGCGAAGCCCGCCTCTAACATCATGAAGCCTGCCTGCATGAAGAACACGAGGAACGCGGCGATCAGCGTCCATGCGGTGTTCGTCGCATTCACCACGTCGGCCACCTGCGGCGGCGGGGTGTCGCTCGGCGATGCGGCGTGGGCGATCGTGCCGACGATCCACGGGCCGATCGCCACCATGGCGCCGACCGCGAGGCACATGCCCAGCATCTTCCCAGCGAGATACGTAACGAAGAATCGTTGCCGTTCCTTGTCGCGTAGCCGCGCTTTCAGTGTCGAGGTGTTCACACGGTCTCCTTCGTGCATCGAGTCCCAGGGGCCGGGACTCGGCGAGGGAAACGTAGAGACCAGCGATTTCCTGGCCGTTCCCGCATTGTGAACGGAGCGTGTACAGGGTGTTCGGCCTCTTCAGCGGGACGCGGGTGCTGCCGATCGATCGCGGAGGTAGACGAACCAGTAGACGAGGCCGACGAGCACAGCACCGCCGATGATGTTGCCGATCGTGACGGGCAGCAGGTTGTGGAGCAGGAAGCGGCCCCACGTGAGGTGCGGCCCGCCGGTGGGCACGCCGTGGAACAGTGCGACCGGGAAGAAGTACATGTTGGCGACGCTGTGCTCGTAGCCCGCGGCCACGAACGCGGTGATCGGCGGCACGATCACGGCGATCTTGTCGATCAACGTCCGCGCCGACATCGTCATCCACACCGCGAGGCACACGAGCACGTTGGCGAGCACGCCGCTCACGATCGCGTTGGCGAACTGAAGGCTCTGCTTCGCGCCGGCGACGGCGATCGCTCGCGAGGCGAGCTCTCCCCTCCCTGCGTCGAGCCGACCCGACCACTGGACCAGCGCGGCCACGCTGGCCGCGCCGGCGAAGTTGGCGACGTAGACCACCGCCCAGTTGCGCAGCAGGCGAACCGCGGTGACCTTGCGGCCGGCGAACGCCATCACGATCAGGGTGTTGCCGGTGAACAACTCGGCGCCGCTGACCACGACCAGGATCAGGCCGAGGCTGAACACCAGTCCGCCGAGCAGCTTGGAGATCCCCGGGGCGAGCGTCGCGTCCGACGTGACCACCTGCGAGAAGTTCGCGCCGAGCGCGATGAACGCGCCGGCCAGCACTCCCAGCGGGACGAGCCTGCGCAGAGGGAGCGCCGCCTTCATCACGCCGACCTGCTCGGCCTTGGCGGCCATGTCGGCGGGGAGGAGCGCGTCGAACGTCGGCGCCGGGGTGTCGTTGCTCATGGCTCCAGCGTGCGCCGACGACAGTGCGTCTGACCAGGGACTTCTGTCGACCTGCGGGATGGACTGGCGAGGACTTGACCCGCGGGTCAATACTTGGGGCATGGACCTGAACTACGCGCCTGCCGACGAGCACTTCCGTGCCGAGATCCGCGACTGGTTGGAGACCAAGCTGCCGGCCGGTTGGTTCGAGCCGGGCTTCGAGCTGAGCGCGCAGGATCGCAGGACGTTCAACGAGGGGTGGCCGGCGAAGCTGTTCGAGGGCGGCTGGATCTGCGCGACCTGGCCGAAGGAGTACGGCGGGAAGGGCCTCACCACGATGCAAGGGGTTGTCCTGTCCGAGGAGTTCGCCCGCGCCAAGGCACCGCTTCGCGCCGATTTCTTCGGCGACACACTGGTGGGGCCGACGATCCTGCAGTGGGGCACCGAGGAGCAGAAGAAGGACTTCCTGCCCAAGATCCTCAACGGCACGATGAGCTGGTGCCAGGGGTTCAGCGAGCCGAACTCGGGCTCGGACCTCGCCTCGCTGACGACGTCCGCCGTGCTGGACGGCGACGAATGGTTGATCAACGGCCAGAAGGTGTGGACCACACAGGGCCACCACGCCGGCTACTGCTTCCTGCTCACCCGCACCGACCCCGACGCCCCCAAGCACAAGGGCATCAGCTACCTGCTGGTGCCGATGCGCCAGCCTGGCGTGGAGGTGCGCGGCATCACCCAGCCCGACGGCACGGCCGAGTTCTGCGAAGTCTTCTTCACCGACGCGCGGTGCCCGAAGGACAACGTGGTCGGCGGTGTGAACAACGGGTGGAAGGTCGCCAACAGCACACTTGCGTTCGAGCGCGGCATGAGCGCCACCACCGGCTACCGCCGCTTCGAGGAGGAGCTCAAGCTGATGGTGGCCGCCGCGAAGGACAACGGCGCAATCGACGATCCGACGATCCGTCAAGCGCTGGTTCGGTACTACAGCAAGATCCAGATCCTGCGCGTCAACGGCCTGCGGTCGCTGTCGGCGACACTGAGCGGCGCCCGCGACGCCGGCGTCGCGGCGCTCGGCGCCACCAACAAGATGTACTGGTCGGAGATGCATCAGGAGGCGATGCAGCTCGCCCTCAGCATTCGGGGCGCAGAGTCGATGCTCATCGACACCGGCGCCGCGGCGGGTTCGTGGCCCGGCACCGGCCGCGACAAGGGCCGACCCGGCTATCCGGTGAGCCCGATGATGAGCGCGTTCTTCTTCAGCCGCAGCGAGACCATCTGGGGCGGCACGAGCCAGATCCAACGCAACATCGTCGGCGAACGCGTGCTCGGCCTCCCGAAGGAGCCGCAGGCGGCAACCTGATCAAGCGCGCGGCGCGGCCGAGATGCGATCGAGCACCGGAAGGTTCGCTGTCGCTGCGGCACCACGGAGCTGGTAGGCCGCGAGCACGAGGCGCGACGCCTCGCGCGCCTGCGCCTCGGTACGGGCGTGGATGATCGCCAGCGGATGTTCCGGGCCGACGTGCTCGCCGAGCCCGGCGAGGCGGGTGAGCCCCACCGCGTGATCGACAGGGTCCTGCGGCCGCGTCCGCCCACCTCCGAGTGCGACCACCACCATCCCCACCGCGCGGGTATCGATCCGTTTCACGACACCGCCTCGATCGGGGAGGACCGCCACTTCGATGCCGGCCTTCTCCATGTGGCGCCACGGGTCGTCGATGAACTTCTTCGGCCCACCGAGCGCGGCGACCATGCGCTGGAACTTCTCCGCCGCGGCGCCCGTATCGAGCGCGGTCTGCAGCTTCACGCGCGCGGCCTTGGTGGTCCTCGCCAGTCGGCCCAGTACGAGCATCTCGCTGCACAGCGCCATCACCACTTCGTGCATCCGCTGTTCACGTCGTTCGCCTGTGAGGTAGTCGACCGCGTAGGCGACCTCCACCGCGTTGCCCGCGGCGTCGGCGAGTGGGCGGTCCATGTCGGTGATCAACGCGGTCGTGGGAAGGCCGGCGCCACCGGCGATGGTCGCGATGCTGTTGGCGAGCTCGCGCGCCTTGGCGAGCGTCGGCATGAACGCACCGTTGCCGGACTTCACATCCATCGCCAGCCCCTGCAGGCCCGCGGCGAGCTTCTTGGAGAGGATCGACGCGGTGATGAGGGGCACGCTCTCCACCGTGGCGGTGACGTCGCGGATGCCGTAGAGGCGCTCGTCCGCCGGCGCGAGGTCCGCGGTCTGACCGATGATGGCGCATCCGAGCGAGCGGGTGACCGAACGGAACTTCGCCATCGTGGGCGCGGCGACGTAGCCGGGAATCGACTCCATCTTGTCGTAGGTGCCCCCGGTGTGACCCAGGCCGCGGCCCGAGATCATGGGCACGAAGCCGCCACATGCTGCGACCATCGGCGCCAGCACGAGGCTGACGGTGTCGCCGACGCCGCCGGTGGAGTGCTTGTCGAGCACCGGGCCGTCCAGGTCCCAGTGCAGCACGGCACCGCTGTCGCGCATCGACCGGGTGAGCGCGACGGCCTCGGCGGTGGTCATCCCCTTGAAGTAGACGGCCATAGCGAACGCTGCCGCTTGGCCGTCGGTCACTGCGCCGTTGGTGAGCCCGGCAACGAACGCGGCGATGTCGTCGGCGCCGAGCGCCCGGCCATCGCGCTTGGCGCGGATGATCTCCTGGGGGAGCATCAGTAGGTCTCCTTCGATCGATGTGCGGCTTCGCCGTCGATGATCGCGATCAAGGCGGTCAACAGCCCGCTGGCACCGAAGCGGAACGTTTCCGGCGTTGCCCATCCTGCTCCGAGGAACTCGTCCGCCTGATCGAGGTACGAGCTCGCGTCGGCGAGCGTTCGGATGCCGCCGCTCGGCTTCAGACCGACGGTCCGCCCGGCGGGCACCACGTGGTCGCGAATCACGCCGAGCATGATGCCGGTCGCCTCGTGGGTGGCGCAGACCACAGACTTGCCGGTGGACGTCTTGATGAAGTCGGCCCCGTGCGCGACGGCGAGCTCGGCGGCTCGATGGATCGCGGAGGGGTCCACGAGCTCGCCCGTCTCGAGGATGACCTTGAGCCGATGGCTGTCGGTCGGCACCACTTCGCGGACGGCG
>JAYVMH010000162.1:0-7681 GCA_043759015.1 Actinomycetota bacterium | reverse complement strand
CCTCGTGGAGAAGCTCGGCACCGTGCCACCGGATCTGGTCGAGGAGATCAAGCGCAAGAGCATCGACGCCGGGCTGTACGCGGCGAACATGCCCGCCGAGCTCGGTGGCGGTGGCCTCGACAGCTTTGGGGTCACGCTCGTGGATCGCGAGTTCGGCGCGGCCTCGTACGCGTTGCACTACATCGTTGCCCGACCGTCGAACATCCTGCGGGCGTGCAAGGGCGACCAGATCGAGGAGTACCTGCTGCCGACGATCCGCGGTGAGCGGGTGGACTGCATGGCCATGAGCGAACCCGACGCGGGCAGCGATGTGCGTGGCATGAAGTGCACCGCAGTGCGCGACGGCGACGACTACGTCATCAACGGGGTGAAGCACTTCATCAGCCACGCCGACCTCGCCGACTACGTGATCCTGTTCGCGGCGAGCGGCGAGGAGCAGACGAGCAAGGGCCCGAAGAAGCGCATCACCGGGTTCCTCGTGGACTTTGACACACCCGGTTGCGAAGTGGTCGATGGCTACAACTGCGTGTCCAACCGCGGCTACCACAACCTGATCATCAACTTCGACGACTGCCGTGTGCCCGTGGGCAAGATCCTCGGTGAGGAGCATCGCGGCTTCGATGCGGCGAACGAGTGGCTCGGTTCCACCCGGCTGCAGGTCGCGGCCGTCTGCGTCGGCCGGGCGCGTCGTGCGTTGAGGATCGCCACCGAGTGGGCCGCGACCAGGGTCCAGTTCGGCCAGCAGATCGGCAAGTTCCAGGGTGTGTCGTTCAAGCTCGCCGACATGCGCACCCGGCTGGAGGCAGCGGAGCTGCTGACGCTGCGTGCCGCCTGGCTGGACACGGCCGGTAAGGCCACCGACGAGGACATGGCGATGGCCAAGGTGTTCTCCAGCGAGATGTGCCAGTTCGTCACCGACGAGGCCATCCAGATCCTCGGCGGGATGGGGCTGATGGACGAACTGCCGTTGGAGCGGATGTGGCGCGACACCCGCGTGGATCGCATCTGGGACGGCACGAGCGAGATCCAGCGGCACATCATCTCGCGCGCGATGTTGCGCCCATACGGGGCCTGAGCATGGCCGACCTGCAGCGCCTCCTCGCACCCCGTTCCATCGCGGTCGTCGGTGGGGCGGCAGCCGAGCGCGTGGTTCGCCAGTGCGTGAAGCTCGGGTTCCAAGGGCCGATCTGGCCGGTGCACCCGACCCGTCCGGACATGGCGGGGGTGCCCTCTGTGCCGTCGCTCGACGAGCTGCCGGGTGTACCCGATGCCGTGTTCCTGGGTGTGAACCGCCACGCCACGATCGATGGCATGCGCACGATCGCTCGCCTGGGTGCCGGAGGCGCGGTCTGCTACGGGTCGGGCTTCGCCGAGACGGGCGACGACCACCTTCAGCGCGACCTGCTCGACTCGGCCGGCGGCATGCCGTTCTTCGGCCCCAACTGCTACGGCTTCGTCAACACCTTCGACCGCGTTGCCCTGTGGCCCGATGAACACGGTTGTGCGCGGCACGAACGCGGTGCAGCGATCGTGTCGCAGAGCGGCAACGTGGCAGTCAACCTCACGTTCCAACAACGAGGCCTTCGCCTCGGCAGCATGATCACCGTCGGCAACCAGGCCAGCCTCGGCATGGAGGACGTGATCGCCGCCCTGCTGGACGACCCGCGCATCACGTCGATCGGTCTGTTCCTCGAAGCGGTCCGCGACGCGCAGCAGTTCGCCGCGGTTGCGATGCGCGCCCACGATCAGGGGATCCCGATCGTCGCGTTGCAGACGGGCCGCTCCGCCGCGGGGGCATTGATCGCCAACTCGCACACCGGGTCCATGTCCGGCAGGGCGGCCGCGTACGACGCGCTGTTCGCGAGGTACGGCGTGGCCACCGTTCGAACGCCTGCCGAGCTCGTCGAAAGCCTGAAGTTGCTCGATCGCGCCGGCCCGCTGCCGGGGCGTCGGATCGTGTCGCTCAGCTGCTCGGGCGGTGAGGCGTCGCTCGTCGCAGATCGCAGCGAGGGCACGAACCTGCAGTTCGATCCGTTCGCTGACCTTCACCGCGAACGGATCGAGTCGACCCTGACCGAGCTCGTGTCGGTGAGCAACCCGTTCGACTACCACACGTTCATGTGGGGCGATCGGCCGGCGATGGCACGGACGTTCGCCGCGGTGATGGACGGGCCGCAGGACGCGACGATGCTGATCCTCGACTCGCCGCCGGGCGCGGACAACGATCCGTCGTCGTGGTACCTCGCCGCCGACGCCTTGGCAGATGCCGCCGAGGCAACGGGCAGACTCGGCGTGGTCGTGGCCACCCTCTCCGAGTGCCTCGACGAACCGCTGCGCGCGCACATCGCGGAGCGTGGGCTCACTCCCCTGCTCGGGCTGTCCGAAGCACTGGTCGCGCTCGACGCAGCGGCGACGGTCGGCGAACGTCGGGCCGCGACACCACACGCAGCCGTCGCTGCCGCAGGAGCAAGCGCGTCGGTCGACGAGGCACGGGCGAAGGCGGTGCTGCGCACGTTCGGCGTCGCGGTACCGGAAGGGCGCTTCGTCGCTGCCGACGCCGTCGCCGCTGCCGCGGAGCAGATCGGGTATCCGATCACGCTGAAGGCGCTCGGGCAGGCCCACAAGAGTGAAGCAGGAGGTGTGAAGGTCGGGTTGCGCGACGCGGTGAGCGTCGCCGCGGCCCTCGCCGCGATGCCGATCACCGAAGCCGGCTTCCTCGTCGAATCGACCGTGACCGATGTGGTTGCCGAGGTGCTCGTCACGGTTCGCCGCGACGCACCCATCGGGTGGCTCGTCACGCTCGGGTTCGGCGGCGTGATGACCGAGCTCTGGTCCGACGTGACCCACCTCCTCGCCCCTGTCGACGTCGACGATGTGCGCGCAGCACTCGAACGGCTCCGCAGCGCGCCGCTGTTGCACGGCTTCCGTGGACGCCCGGCCGCCGACGTCGATGCACTGGCCGAGCTCGTCGTGCGGCTGACCGAGGCCGTTGTCGGCTCGGAGATCGTGGAGATCGAGTTGAACCCGGTACTCGTCGGCACACACGGCGCGACAGCCGTCGACGCGTTGATGATCGTCGAGGAGCGAACAAGATGACCAACCCAGGATTCCAGGTCGACATCACGGACGGGATCGCGGTCGTGACGCTCGATCGCCCCAAGGCGAACGCGATCGACGCGCGCACGAGCCAAGCCCTCGGCGAGGCGTTCGTCGGGTTCGAGCACGATCCATCCGTGCGCGTCGCGGTGTTCACCGGAGCGGGCGAGCGGTACTTCAGTGCGGGCTGGGATCTCGGCGCGGCCGGGGACGGCGAGTCGTTCGACAGCGACTACGGCGCCGGCGGGTTCGGAGGGTTCACCAACCTGCCGAACCGGCGTACACCTGTCATCGCCGCGGTAAACGGGATGGCGGTGGGCGGAGGGTTCGAGATCGCGATGGCGGCCGACCTGATCGTCGCTGCCGAGCATGCGCAGTTCTTCCTTCCGGAGGCCGGTCTGGGCATCCTGCCCGACAACGGGGCGGTCCGGCTGCCCCGCCTGTTGCCCGCTCACATCGCGCGCGAGTTGCTGCTGACGGGCCGCCGGATGGGTGCCGACGAGGCCGTGCGATGGGGCCTTGTGAACCGCGTCGTCTCCGGTGCCGACCTGATGACCGCGGCGCGCCAGTTGGCCGTCGAGGTGTGCTGGGCGGCGCCGCTCAGCGTCGCCGCGATCCTCGACATCGGTCGTCGCACCGCACAGATGGATCCGATCGACGCGATGGGGATCGTGCGCGGCATCCCCAGCTATCGCGCCGCGATCGACTCGCAGGACGCGCAGGAAGGAACGCTGGCGTTCAGCGAGAAGCGTCCTGCGGTGTGGAAGGGTCGATGAGGCCGAGCGCGGCGGGTACGTCCTCGTAGTCCACCGTCCACAGCCGCGCCGCCCGCCGGTCCTCGTTGCCGCTGCATCGCCAACCGAGCAGGCGTTGGGCGGTCCGCGACAGGTCGCTCACGTCGTCCCACGTGGACCCCAGCGGTCCCGCTTCCTCGGGTGTCAACCAACCGAGCACGTACGACACGTGGAGGCCGTAGCGGAACTGGTCGGCGGTGACGTTCGCGCCTCCGCTGTGCAGCACCCGGCCGGTGTAGATCATCCCGCTGCCCACCGGCATCACGGCCTGGCAGATCTCGTCCGGCGTGGCCTTGCGGCTGTAGTCGTCCCACAGTTGGCTGCCGGGCACCACACGCGTCGCACCCAGTTCGGCGGTGAACTCGGTGATCGCGAACAGACAGCTCACCGTCACCTCGAACCCGTCGGGTCGGCACAACGTCGGCCAGTTGTCCGCGTCGCGATGGATCCACTGCGCCTTCTCACCCGGGCCGATGATCATCATCTGCCCCGTGTTCATCCAGTAGTCCTCGGCGTTGGGCAGCAGCAACGCGTCGGCCACGGCGAGGTAGGAAGGGTCGGTGAGGATGTCCACGAACACCGGGCTGCGATGGGCGAGACGGGTGAAGCGCGTGGTGCGTTCGCCCCAGAACCGGCGAACCGCCTCGTTGTCCGCGACCGAGCCGGCGCGATGGCCCGAGGCGTGCGCGACCATGTCGTCGCGGAAGCGTTCGAGCGTGGGGTTGACGAGGAAGTCGCGAACGATGACGGCACCGTCGGCCGCGAGCACCTCGAGCACGGCGTCGGTGCCGTCGTTCCTGCCGACCTCCTGGAGCCGGGGCATCAGTTGTAGCTCCCCACTGCGAACAGATCGGAACGCCGATCGCCGAGACCGGCCACGAGGTCGCCCATGCGGACAGCGTTGCGTACGTACTGCGCGCCGTGCTCTTCGCCGTGGGCGACGCTGAGCGTCCACGACTCGCTCTTGCCCCACGGGGGCAGGAAGACCCCACCGTTGTGCTGCACGAGGAAGTGCAGATGGCTGAGGCCGGTGGAGATGCGCAAGAAGTCGCGATAGTTGCGCGACGGGGTGTCGTGGAACACCACGGAACCCTTGAAACCGTGAACGGTGCCGCACGCGTTGAACCCGTTCGCCGAGAGTGCCGCGAGCGACCCGTCGAGCATGGACGTTCCGACGGCCTCCGCCCGGGTGTAGGTCTCGGGGAGCAGGACCTCGGTGAGCGTCGCCCGGGCCGCGGCCATCGTGAGTGGGTTGCCGTTGAACGTGCCGATCTGGTCGTACACGCCGGCCTCGATGGCCGACATCACCTCGTCCGTGCCACCGATCGCGCCGCAGGGAAGCCCGCCGCCGAGTGCCTTGGCCAGGCATACGATGTCGGGGGTGACGCCGAACAGCCGGGTGACGCCTCCCCAATCGACGACCATGCCCGTCTTCACCTCGTCGAACGCGAGCAGCACACCGTGCCGGCGGGTGAGCTCGCGCACACCCTGGAGATAGCCGGGCGTCGGCGGGATGATTCCAGCGTTCATCATCATCGGCTCCATGATCATCCCGGCGATCTGGCCGCGATGGGTGTCGAGCACTCGTTCGAGCGCGGCAAGATCGTTGAACGGGACGAGGCGCAGCAGATCGGCCATCGCCTGGGGCACGCCGGGCCCGGGCACGCGGACGGGCTCGTCGAGCGGGCCGAGTTGATCTGCGGCCCGGAAGATCGACACCATCGCCGAGTCGTGATGGCCGTGATACGTGCCTTCGATCTTCACCACCAACGGGCGACGGGTGATCGCCCGCATCAGATGGAACGCGTCCATGGTCGCCTCGGTGCCGGAGTTGTTGAAGCGCCACTTGGGCAAGCCGAATCGGGCTGCGAGGTTCTCGGCGACGACGATGGCGTCCTCGGTCGGCTGGGCGAAGTGAGTTCCCTTGGTCACCCGCTCCTGCACCGCACGTACCACGGCCGGGTTCGCGTGACCCACCACGTTCACGCCATAGCCACCGTGCATGTCGATGTACCTGGTGCCGTCCACGTCCCACACATGGGCACCTTCCCCGTGGCTGATCCACACGGGCAAGGGTCGAGAGCTGGCCCAGCTCGAGCACACGCCACCCGGCATCGACCGACGGCCACGCTCGAACAGTTCGGCGGACTTCGCCATGCGGGCAGTGAACCGGGCCTCCTCTGCGTTGATCAGATCGTCCAGGGTCGACCCGTGCACGTGTTCCATGCGCCGAACCCTAGCCCACTTGTCTGATCGGTCGTTCAGGCTTCGCTACACCGCGACGACGGGGACCACACGGAGGCAGCTCGACTGACTGCCTGTTCAGGAAACAGTAGCGCAGGCCCTCGCGGTAAGTTGCCGAGATGCACAGCGACGACATCGAGTACTTCCACGACGGCGTTCGGTACGTGGGCCACCTGGCCGTACCCGATGGCGACGATGCTCGACCGGCGGTGCTGGTCTGCCACGAGGGTCCGGGTCTCACGGACCATGCACGCGAGCGCGCCCGCCGATTGACGGCCGAGCTCGGCTATCTATCGTTCGCTCTCGACTACCACGGTGACGGCAAACCGCTCCCACCCGCCGACATGATGGCCAGGCTGGGGCCACTGATCGCCGACCCGGTGGAGACACGCGCCCGGGCGCACGCCGGGCTGGACGTGCTGCTGGCGCATCCCCGTGCCGACGCGACCAAGGTCGGCGCGATGGGCTACTGCTTCGGCGGCACGATGTCGTTGGAGCTCGGTCGCGGCGGCGCCCCGATCCACGCCCTCATCGGCTTCCACAGTGGCCTCGCGAACGCCGCCCCGGAATCAGCCAGGAACATCACCGGCAAGGTGCTCGTATGCATCGGCGTGGACGATCCGATCATCCCTCCCGCCCAGCGAATGGCATTCGAGGAGGAGATGAACGCCGCCGGCGTCGACTGGCAGATGCTGCTCCACAGCGGTGCCGGCCACAGCTTCACCAACAAGCTCGCCGACGGCAGCCGTCCCGGCTTCCAGTACCACAAGGCATCCGACGTTCGTTCGTGGCGGGCGATGGCAGCCCACTTCCACGAGGTCTTCGGCCGCTGACCCCAACCCCGTCGCTCATGTCATGGCCTGACCGAGGTTCCCTCGGTAGGGCCATGCCCGCAGCGGGAGAACCGTAAGAGGGAGGGTTTGGGGTCAGGACTCGGACACGCCCTTTGGGGCGCGCTGGCTCATGAAGCCGAACATGTAGCCCGCCACACGGCGCATCTGGATCTCCTCGGCACCTTCGGTGATGCGGTAACGGCGATGGTGGCGGTAGATGTGCTCGAACGGCTTGTGGCGCGAGTAGCCGAGGCCTCCGTGCACCTGCATCGCGCGGTCGGCCGCTTCGCAGCACAACCGGTTGGACCAGTAGTTGCACATGCTGATCTTGTCGCTTTGGCTGAACGCGCCGTACTTGTCCATCATCCACGCGGTCTTGTGGATGAGGGCGCGCAGCATCTCGCACTGCGTCTGCAGCTCGACGAGTGGGAACTGGATGCCCTGATTGCTGGCGAGCGACTTGCCGAACGGCTTGCGCTCCTTCGCGTACTTCACGGCCTCGTCGATGCAGAACTGGGCGGCGCCGAGCGACGAGGCGGCCTGACGGATGCGGTTCTCGTTGAAGAAGTGCTGCACCACCTGCAATCCGCGGCCTTCTCCGCCGAAGATCGCCGTGACGGGAACTCGGACATCGGTGAGCCGGATGTGCGCATGGTCGGTCGGCATGTTGAACGTCCACAGGTACTCGAGCACGTCGAACCCTGGGCTGTTCGT
>JAYVMH010000161.1:0-7715 GCA_043759015.1 Actinomycetota bacterium | reverse complement strand
GGACGAGGAACTCGCCGTTGGCGACTGCGGCAGCCAACCAGTCGGGCCTGCGGAACATGGCGGTCGCCTCGCAGAGCGCTGACAGCATCAACGCGTTCCACTCCGTCAGCACCTTGTCGTCCAGCCCCGGCCGGCGTCGCAGCTCGCGCGCCTCGAAAAGACGACGACGGCCTTGTTCGATGTGATCGGGCCGCTCCCACTCGCCGCGGTGCACGAGCCGGGAAGGAATGGTGCGACCCTCGAAGTTGCCCTCCTGACTGAACTCGTACCACTCGAGCACGGGCGCCGCGTCCGCACCGAGTACGGCCTCCACCTCGGCGATGGTCCAGGTGTGGAAGAGCCCCTCGTGCCCATGGCCGTGTTCGTCGGGGGAGTCTGCATCCTCGGCGCTGTAGAACCCACCGTCGGTGTGGCGCAGGTCGCGCAAGACGTACTCGATGACCTCGTCGAGCACCTGCAGGTAGCGGCTCTCGTGGAGCAGCGTCGCCGCGTGCGCGTAGACCCGCACGAACAGCGCCTGGTCGTAGAGCATCTTCTCGAAGTGGGGCACCAGCCACTCCGCATCCACCGAGTAGCGCGCGAACCCTCCGCCGATGTGGTCGTAGATGCCGCCGCTGGCCATTGCATCGAGCGACGTGGTGAGGATGATCATCGCGTCCTCGCCGGCCCCCTTCTCCAGCGCTCGGGCCATGAGATCGAGTGCCATCGTGGAAGGGAACTTCGGCGCCTGACCGAAGCCGCCCCACTCGTCGTCGAACGACTTCACCAGTTCCTCGAGGCCCGCGTTCACCGTCTGCAGATCGGGGAGATCGTCGGCGGGGCCGATGGTGGACGAACGGTTCAGCCGGTCGGCGAGGCCCTTGACGTTCTGCTGCACGTCCTCCGGGCGGTTGCGCCACACGTCGTCGATGGCGGTCATCAACTGCATGAACTGGCCCTTGGGGAAGTACGTGCCGCCGTAGAACGGTTCGCCGGTGGGGGTGAGGAAGACCGTCATCGGCCAACCGCCGCGCCCGGTCATCGTCTGCACGGCATCCATGTAGATCGAATCGATGTCGGGTCGTTCCTCGCGATCGACCTTGACGTTGACGAACCGGCGGTTCATCTCGGACGCGGCCTCGGCGTCCTCGAAGCACTCGTGGGCCATGACGTGGCACCAGTGGCAGGCCGAGTAGCCGACGCTGAGCAGTACCGGCACGTTCCGCTCGCGGGCCGCTGCAAAGGCCTCCGGCCCCCACGCGTACCAGTCCACCGGGTTGTCCCGGTGCTGGCGAAGATACGGCGAGGTCTCGTGGGCGAGGCGGTTCACGTCAGCGAACCTATCGGCGTGTCACGCACCGGTGGCGTGGTAACCGCCGTCGACGTGGATCATCTCCCCGGTGGTTGCGGGGAACCAGTCGCTCAACAGCGCGACGCAGGCCTTCGCCACCGCGCTCGAGTCGTTGATGTCCCAACCGAGCGGTGCGCGAGGGTCCCACACGTCCTCGAACTTCTTGAAGCCGGGGATGCTCTTCGCCGCCATGGTCCTCACCGGGCCGGCGGCGATCAGGTTGGAGCGGATCCCCTTCGGACCGAGCTCCTTGGCCAGATAGCGGCTGACGCTCTCCAGTGCGCTCTTGGCGACGCCCATCCAGTTGTACGCGGGCCATGCAACCCGGTTGTCGAAGTCCAGCCCGACGATGCTGCCACCGTTGGTCATCAGCGGGACGAACGCCTCGGCGAGTGCCTTCAGCGAGTAGGCGCTGACGTGGAGTGCGATCGCGACGTCGTCCCACTGCGGTGCCATGAAGTCGTCGCCGAGGCACGACTCCGGTGCGAAGCCGATGCTGTGGAGCACGCCGTCGACGCGCCCCCACTTCGCGGCCAGCGCGTCGCGGACCGCGACGAGGTGCTCCGGCTTGGTGACGTCGAGCTCGAACACGTCGACCGGCGCCGGCAGCTTGCGCCCGGTGCGCTCGGTGAGGCTCAGCGCCCGGCCCGCGCCGGTGAGCACGATGTTCGCACCCTCTTGCTGGGCAAGCACCGCGACGCCGTACGCCAACGAGGCATCGGTGAGGACGCCGGTGATCACGATGTTCTTGCCGTCGAGAAGACCCATGCGGACGATCGTAGCCACGCCCGCGGGGCCGATCGAGGAGACGCGGCCTTCGCCGCGGCGACGAGCGTGTGCAAGGCTGCGTCGATGCGCATCGGCATTCTCGGGGGGTCCGGCCCGGCAGGCTCCGCTTTGGCGGCGCGCCTCGCCTCCGTCGGCTACGAAGCGGTCATCGGTTCACGGTCGAAGTACCGCGCCATGGAGGCCCGCGACACACAGGTGGAGAAGTGGCCCGCCCTCGCCGGGCTGCTCGGCTTCGGCGACAATGCAGCCGCCGCGGACTGCGACCTCGTCGTCATCGCCACCCCATGGGACTCCGCGGCCACCACAGCGCAGGAGAACGAGGCCGCACTCGAGGGCAAGATCCTCGTGTGCATGGCCAACGCGCTGGTCCGTGTCGGCCACGAGTTCCAACCGCTCGTACCACCGCGAGGCAGCGTCGCCGCGCATGTGCAAGCTGCGATGCCCAAGTGTCGGGTCGTCGCTGCGTTTCATCATCTTCCGGCGACCGAGCTCGGTCACATCGGCGAACCGATCGACAGCGACGTCCTCATCTGTGGCGATGACGCCGCATCTGTGGCCACGATCAGCGAGATCGTCGCCAAGATCCCCGGCTGTCGACCGCTCGACGCGGGTGAGCTGTCCAATGCGATGGCCATCGAAGCGTTCACCGCGGTGTTGCTGCAGCTCAACGTGCGCTACAAGACGCGCGTCGCTCCGAAGCTCACCGGCATCAAGCGCGATCCGCGGGCTCCCACGCCCGTGGAGGTCTCCGACCAGGCGGTAGCGTCGCAGCCGTGACGATGCGCCTCTACGACACGGCTCGCCAGGCCGTCGTGCCGTTCGAACCAGGTGAACAGGTGCTGATGTACACGTGCGGGATCACCCCGTACGACGCGACGCACCTCGGGCATGCGTCCACGTTCATTTCCTACGACGTCCTCCAGCGACGCCTGATCGATCGTGGTCACACGGTGAAGTGCGTCCGCAACGTCACCGACGTCGACGACCCGCTTTTCGCCAAGGCTCGCGAGCTCGGTGTGCACTACCTCGACCTCGCCGCGGGGGAGGAAGCCCGCTTCGAGCGCGACATGGAGGCGCTCAATGCGCTGCCGGTGGCGAGCACGCCGCGTGCGAGCTCGGCGATCCCCGACATCCGCGGCTTCATCGGGATGGTGCTGGACAGGGGGTTCGCCTACGAGTCGGGCGGCAGCGTGTACTTCGACGTGAGCAAGGTCCCGTCGTTCGGCTCACTGAGCCACTACTCGCACGAGCAGATGATCGACTTCGCCCGCCAGCGCGGCGGCCATGTCGACGATCCCAGCAAGCGGCACCCGCTCGACTTCGTGCTCTGGCACCCGTCGGCGGACGACGAGCCCTCGTGGGACACGATGTGGGGTCCCGGTCGGCCCGGCTGGCACATTGAGTGCAGCGCGCTTGCCCTGCGCGAACTGGGCACGACGATCGATCTCCACGGCGGAGGCAGCGACCTGATCTTCCCCCACCACGAGTGCGAGCTCGCCCAGAGCGAGGCTGCGACCGGCGAGCCGTTCGTGAAGCACTGGATGCACGTAGCGATGGTGTACATGGACGGGCACAAGATGTCGAAGAGCCTCGGCAACCTGGTGTTCGTCGACCAGCTCCGCAAGGAGTGGGACCCGCGGGCAATACGGCTGGCGATCATCGAGCACCACTACCGCCACGAGTGGGAGTGGGACGACACGCTCATGCCGCGCAACGCGGCACGTCTGGCCCACTGGTCGAGGGGTGGTCAACAGGAGAGTGGCGTCGTCGCCGACGTGCGTGCCGCACTGGACGAGGACCTCAACACGCCGGCGGCGCTGCTGGCGATCGACGAGGCCGCGGCCTCCGGCCTCGGGGTCCACGACGCGGCCGGGCTCCTCGGCGTCATCATCTGACACGCACCGTTCACACGATCGCGACGTTGCGGCCCCATGGCGTGATCGCGGCGCGAGCTATGATCCGGCCCATGTCGACGGTGGTGGTGCGCCAGTTGTGAAGACGGCCGTGTCGTGAGAGCAGAGGGTGCGGGAAGGGCGCAACAGCGTTTCCGTCGTGTCACGCGCCCGGTTGCCACGCGTCTGTGGAGGTTTCACCTCGAGGGGTTCGATCGTTTGCCGGTCGAGGGCCCGGCGATCCTGGCGCCCAATCACGTCAGCTTCCTCGACTCCGCGTTCTTGATGCTGCAGGTGCCGCGCAACATCAGCTTCGTCGGCAAGGCCGAGTACATGGAGTCGTGGAAGACGAAGCACCTGTTCCCGATGCTCGGCATGATCCCCATCGACCGCACCGGTGGAGAGAAGAGCCAGGCGGCGCTGGAGACGGCGGAGGGGGTGCTGCGCCGCGGCGAGCTGTTCGGCATCTTCCCCGAGGGAACCCGCAGCCGCGACGGCTTCCTCTACAAGGGGCGAACGGGTGTGGCTCGATTGGCGATGAAGGTCGGTTGCCCCATCTTCCCCGTCGGTGTGATCGGCACCCGCGAGATCCAACCGCCGGATGCGAAGCTGCCCAAGGTGCGTCTCGACTGCACCATCAAGATCGGGAGGCCGATCAACGTCGAGCGCTATCGGTCCCGGGCCGACGACCACCTCGTTCTGCGCCAGATCACCGACGAGCTGATGTACGAGATCCGCGAGCTCACCGGCCAGGAGTATCGGAACGTGTATTCCGGCAAGACCGCCGAAGCGGAGCCCACCGTCGCCGCCAAGGTCGGCACCGTGAAAGACCTCGACATCGCCGCGTTGGTGGCGGCAGAGTCGTTCGCCGCCGCAGCCGGCGACTGAGAACTTCACGCCCGTCCGCAGCCGGCCGCGCACAGTGGGCCGTCCACCTGGCGTTCAGCGGGAATGCACCATCGCCCGCGAGCACCGGCCTCGTAGACTCGTGGGCCTATGGCCGAGATCACGATTTCCCTCCCAGACGGTTCGCAGCGCTCCCTTCCCTCGGGTGCCACCGCGACCACGCTGGCGGAGTCCATCGGCGCACGGCTGGCGAAGGCCGCGGTCGCGGCTGTGGTGAACGGCGAGGAGTGGGATCTCGGGCGCACGCTGCCGGAAGGCTCCCGAGTTGCGATCATCACGGCCGACTCCGACGAAGGGCGCCACGTCCTACGACACAGCACCGCGCACGTGCTCGCGCAGGCCGTCACGCAGCTCTTCCCGGGCGCGAAGTTCTCCATCGGTCCAGCGATCACGGACGGCTTCTACTACGACTTCGACCTGCCCGGAGGTCGCACGTTCAGCGAAGCCGACCTTGCCGACATCGACGGGCGGATGCGCGAGATCATCAAGGCGGAGCAGCCGTTCCTGCGCGACGAGTTGCCCGCGGCCGACGCGCTGCGCCTGTTCGCCGACCAGCCGTACAAGTGCGAGATCATCGAGCGGGTGTCCAGCGGCGCCGCCGACACCGACGACGCCGCCGAACTGGGCACCGGCGAGACGATCAGCGTGTATCGCAACACTGCGGAGTTCGTCGATCTGTGCCGTGGGCCGCACGTGCCGCACACGGGCAAGCTCGGTCACTTCAAGCTGATGAAGGTGGCCGGCGCGTACTGGCGCGGCAACGAGAAGGCCCCGATGCTGCAACGCATCTACGGCACTGCCTGGGAGAGCAAGGTGGCGCTCGAGGAGCACCTGCATCGGCTGGAGGAGGCCGAGAAGCGCGACCACCGCAAGCTGGCCACCGAACTGGATCTGCTCAGCTTCCCGTCCAAGCTGGGCGGCGGGCTCGCGGTCTGGCATCCCAAGGGCGCGATGGCTCGCAAGCTGATGGAGGACTACAGCCGCGAACGTCACCTCAACGGTGGGTACCAGTTCGTGTACACGCCCCACCTCGCGAACGCCACCCTGTTCGAGACCTCGGGGCACCTCGGCTTCTACAAGGACGGCATGTACCCGCCGATGGAGATGGACAACGGCACGTACTACCCGAAGCCGATGAACTGCCCCATGCACTGCCTGATCTTCGAGAGCAGGCAGCGCAGCTATCGCGAGCTGCCGCTGCGACTGTTCGAGCTGGGCACCGTATACCGCTACGAACGTGCAGGCACGCTGCACGGCCTGATGCGCATTCGTGGCTTCACACAGGATGACAGCCACATCTTCTGCACCGAGGACCAGTTGCAGGACGAGATCGCGTCGCTGCTGGAGTTCGTGATGAGCGTCTTGCGCGCGTTCGGGTTCAACGAGTTCACGGCCAACCTCAGCACGAAGGATCCACAGAAGTACGTGGGGACCGATGAGATCTGGGACAAGTCCACCGAGGCGCTGCGCGCCGCCCTCGACAAGTTCGGTCTGGCCTACAAGATCAACGAGGGTGACGCGGCGTTCTACGGTCCCAAGATCGACATCGACGTGAAGGACGCGATCGGGCGCACGTGGCAGCTGAGCACCATCCAGTGCGACTTCAACCACCCCGAGCGGTTCGAACTCGAATACGTCGGCGCCGACAACAACCGGCACCGCCCGATCATGTTGCATCGTGCGTTGTTCGGCTCGATCGAGCGATTCTTCGGTGTGCTCATCGAGCACTACGCGGGGGCGTTCCCCACCTGGATGGCGCCGGTGCAAGTACGCGTTCTCCCCGTGGCCGATGCACATCAGGCGTACGCTGACTCGGTCGCCGACCGGCTGCATGCCGCCGGATTCCGCACGGATGTCGTCGACTCCAACGATCAACTCGGAAAGCGCATCCGCGCTGCCAAGCTGGAGAAGCTTCCGTACGTGCTCGTCGTCGGCGACGACGACGTGGCGGCCGGTACGGTCGGCGTGAACCCGCGAGGTGGCGAGGTCGAGCGCGGCGTCGGTGTCGAAGCGTTTGCGGGCCGCCTGCGCGCCGAGATCGACCAGCAGCTGGCTGTCGTATAGGAGCGCGTGTAGGAGCGCGTGTCATCCACGCAGCTCGTGGCGCAAATCGCCGACGAGCGCATCCACATCGACGTCGAGCCCGTGGGCCAGGAACCAGGTGCCGACGTTGACGCAGTCGCGCTCGAGGAACGCGAACCCCTGCGGATTCCCCACGACGTCGACTGCCTGAGGCAGGTCGATCAGCACGACCCTGCCGCGATGCACGAGGATGTTGTAGGCAGACAGGTCGCCGTGTGAGTAGCCGGCTCGGGCGAGCGCGAGCAGCGCCTCGCGAAGCTGAGCGAACAGGTCCTTCGCTTCGAGCCGCGACGGGCGGAGCTGGGCGAGCCGTTGTGCCGCCACACCGTCGCCGTCGCCGATGAACTCCATCATCAACCCCGTTCCGGTCAGCTGCACCGGGTACGGCACCGCCGCGCCGGCCGACCACAGTCGGGCGAGGACCGAGAACTCGGCGACCGCCCACTGGCCGGCGATCAGCTGCCTGCCGAAGTCGGTGCGGGTGTCCATTGCGCGGTTCTCGCGGCTGTAGCGCGTTCGGCGGCCTTCGAGGTAGCCGGCATCGCGGTGGAACATGCGGTGCTCGGCGCTGCGGTACCGCTTCATGGCCATCAGCGACGACGCGTTGCCGTGATCGCGTCGCAGCAGGGAGACGTCGGCCTCCTTGCCGGACTTGAGCACGCCGAGGTCGGTGTCGATGGCCGCGGGTGATGTGATCACCCACGACGGTGTCGGCG
>JAYVMH010000160.1:0-7717 GCA_043759015.1 Actinomycetota bacterium | reverse complement strand
AGGCGGCCGCAGCTTTGCTGGGGAAGTGGAGGAAGAACGTGCGCGGGCTCACGCCGGCCGCTGCTGCGATCTCCTCGACCGTGGTTTCGTCGTATCCGTGCTCGCTGAAGAGCCTGATGGCGTGCTCGGCCAATGCCGCGCGTGTCTCGAGTCGTTGCGCGTCGCGTTGCCGCATCGGAACCCCTCTGGGACTCGACCCCTTGACCACCGTCGTCCTCACGGTATTAACTGCACTCACTGTACCGACTGTGGTCGTGTACGAACAGGGGGAATCATGAGTCGTTCCATCAGGGTCCGTGTCATGGCGGTCGCTGTCGCCGGCGCGCTGATAATGGCCGCGTGCAGCAGCAGTAGCTCCTCGTCGGGCGGAGGTGGTGGCAAGTCGCTCCTCATCGCGCGCGACATGGACGTCAACTCGCTCGATCCGTCGCGCGCCTACTGCGACACGTGCCAGATCTACATGACCGCGGTGTACGAGACGCTGATCGGTCTCGACAAGGACAACACGACGCTCGTCCCGAGGCTCGCCACCAAGTGGGAGTCCAACGCGGACCAGACGGAGTTCACGTTCCACCTCGACCCCAAGGCGAAGTTCGCCGATGGCAGCCCGGTCACCAGCAAAGACGTCAAGTTCTCCTGGGAGCGCCTCGGCGGTCTCGCGGGGGCGGCGTCGTACCTCGTGTCGACGATCAAGTCGATCGACACGCCCGACGACCTGACCGTGAAGGTCGGCATGTCCACTGCGAACTCGGCCTTTCTCGCCCAGGTGAACGCAAGCTACCTCGGCATCGTGAACAGCAAGGTCGCAGCGGCGCAGGGTGCCACCGCCGACGCGAAGACCGACAAGGCCGAGCCGTGGTTCCTGGCCAATTCGGCTGGCAGCGGTCCGTTCGTGCTCGAGTCGTACACGTCGGGCAGCGAACTTCGTCTGAAGCGGAACGACAAGTACTGGGGCGCGAAGGTGAACTTCCCCGAAGTCGTGATGAAGGAGACCAAGGACGCCGTCACCCAGCGCCAGCAGCTTGAGAGCGGCGCGGTGGACATCTCGATGCAGATCTCGAACGACGTTGCCAAGGGCATCACCAGCAAGGACGTCAGCGTCCACCCCGTGCCGAGCTTCAACTACGTGTACCTCGCGCTCAGCCCTGGGGCCAAGGGTGGCGAAAAGCTCACGCCAAAGGTGCGCCAGGCGATCCGGTTGGCACTCGACTACAAGGGCCTCATCGACGCCACGGTCGGCGGCGCAGGTCTGCCGCAGGCGTCACCGATCCCGAACGGGTTCGCCGGCAGCGACGGCCTCCCTGCGCCCGCACAAGACCTGACCAAGGCCAAGCAGCTCCTGTCCGATGAAGGGGTCAGCGGTCTCACGCTCGATGCCACGTTCCCGACGCTCAACGTCTACGGCGTGGACTTCAGCACGGCCATGCAGAAGGTGCAGACGGACCTCAAGGCCGTTGGAATCACCCTGCAGCTGAATCCCGTGGAGATCTCGGTGTGGGCGGACAAGATCGGCAAGGACGGCATTCCGGTCACCATGCTGTACTTCGCCCCGGATCACACCGACAGCAGCCAGTACGTCCAGTACTTCGGCCTGCTGAAGGCTTCGCAGTGGCAGACCTGGGCAAAGACCGACGTGAGCCAGAGCGAGACCGATCTGCTCACCAAGGCGTTCGGTTCCCAGGACGCAACGGCACGGGCCGCGATCTACAAGCAGCTCGGTCAGGCGATGATCGACGATCAGGTGATCATCCCGGTGGTCAACCCGAACCTGTTCCTTGCCAGCCGGTCCGACATCAAGGGCCTCTACTACAGCGCATGCTGCAATCTGGTGCTCGCCCAGCTCAGCCGCGGCTGAGTCGGATCGTTCTCCGATCGACACGGGTGGTGTGAACTGAAGCGATATCTGCTCCGGCGGGTGGCTGTGATGCCCCTGCTCCTGTTCGGCATCGCGTCCATCGTGTTCGTGGTGTCACGGCTCACGCCGGCAGATCCACTCGTGTCGATCGTGGGGGAACGAAACCTCACCAACCCTGGGATCGTCGCTGCGGCGAAGGCTCGATGGGGCCTCGATCGCTCCGTCGTCGTTCAGTACTTCAACTACATGAAGAACTTGCTGCACGGCGACATGGGCACCTCGTTCAGCACCCGTCGGCCGGTGTTGAGTGACCTCGCCGACCGTCTGCCGGCAACCCTCGAGCTCACGTTCGCGGCCCTCGCCCTCGGGGTCGTGGTCGGAATGACGCTCGGTGTGCTCGCGGCCCGGCGGCGGAACAAGCTCACCGATCATGTCAGCCGGTTCTTCGCCCTCATCGGCTCGTCCCTCCCGGCATTTTGGGCAGGCCTCCTGCTGCTCTACATCTTCTACGCCAAGCTCGGCTGGCTGCCGGGGCCAGGTCGGTTCGACCCGCGGGGCACACCACCGTCGAAGATCACCGGCTTCTTCACCCTGGACGCGTTGCTGCACGGTGATCTCGGTGCCTTCAAGGAGTCCGTGATGCACCTCGTCCTCCCGGCGAGTGTGCTCGGCTGGGGTGTGGTCGGCATCGTGACGCGTCTGGTGCGCGCCAGCCTGCTGGACGAGTTCTCGATGGAGTACGTGCGTGTTGCCCGTGCGATGGGCCTGCACGAACGCACCGTGGTCAACACCCACGCCTTGCGCAACGCGCTGCTGCCGACGATCACGATCGTGGCGTTCGCGTTCGCGTTCCTCATCACCGGCGCAGTGCTCACCGAGACCGTTTTCTCCTGGCCTGGTGTGGGCAGTTACGCCGTGGACGCCTCCCGAAAGCTGGACTTCCCGGCGATCATCGGCGTCACCATTCTCGGCGGCGTCGCGTTCCTCGTCACCAACCTCATCAGCGACATCGCCTACGCGTTCGCCGACCCTCGGATCCGGCTCTCATGACCGCTTCCCTCGTCGTCTCCGAGTCCCGGCGACGCCGCTCGCGCCCGCTGTGGCTGCGCGGCCCATCGCTGCTCGGAGTGATCGTCATGGGCGCCTGGACCCTCGTCGCGATCACGTTGCCGCTGTGGACGCCGAACGATCCGTTGCAGCAAGTGGCCGAGCGGTTGCTCCCGCCGAGCCTGCATCACCTGATGGGCACGGATGCCCTGGGCCGCGACGTCTTCACCCGGACCCTGTGGGGAGCACGCACGTCGCTGCCGGTTGCTCTCGTCGTGATCGTGTCGTCAGTGGTGCTCGGCACCATCGTCGGTGCGGTCGCCGGCTACCTGGGCGGATGGGTGGACTCTGTGCTGATGCGCTTGGTGGACATCACCATGGCGTTCCCGCCGATCCTGCTGGCCATGGCGATCACGGCCTCGCTCGGCCCCGGTATCCGCAACGCGCTGATCGCGATGGTGCTCGTGTGGTGGCCCATCTACGCCCGGCTCCTGCGCTCGCAGGTGATGGCCGTGCGCGGTCGTGAATACGTCGACTCGGCGGAGGCCATCGGCATGCCCCGCCGGCTCGTGCTGTGGCGCTACATCCTTCCGATGTCCTACACACCTGTGCTGGTCAACGCGACAATGGATTTCGGACAGGTCGTGCTCCTGACGGCGTCGTTGAGCTTCATCGGTCTCGGTGCCCGCCCGCCGTCGCCGGAATGGGGTGCGATGATCACCGAGGGCGCCACCAACTTCTACGACTGGTGGATCGCCACCGCGGCAGGGCTCGCGATCCTGATGGTGGTCCTCTCCTTCAACTTCATCGGTGACGCGCTGCGCGACTCCTTCGATGTGAAGGTCGATCGATGACCACCGAACCCGTCCTCGACGTACGCGACCTGCGTGTCACCTTCGCCTCCGCCGCCGGTCCGGCTCGGGCGGTCCGGGGTGTTTCGCTCCAGGTCTTTCCCGGCGAAGCGCTCGCGGTGGTCGGCGAGTCGGGCTCCGGCAAGAGCGTCACCATGCTCGCCCTGCTCGGCATGCTGCCCGCCGCCACCGTCACCGGCTCCGCCAGGTTCCGCGGCACAGAGCTCGTGGGCCAAGACCCCGATGTCATGCGGACCCTGCGCGGTGCCAAGGTCTCGATGATCTTCCAGGACCCGATGACATCGCTCAACCCGGTGCTCACGATCGGTCACCAGCTGACCCTCGTGATGCGCGCCCACCAACCCGACCTGTCCAAACGCGACGCACGAGCCAGGGGCATCGATCTGCTCGAACAGGTCGCCATCTCCCAACCCGGCAGACGAATCGATGGCTATCCGCACGAGCTCTCCGGCGGCATGCGGCAGCGAGTGATGATCGCGATGGCCATCTCCAACGAGCCCGACGTGTTGATCGCCGACGAACCGACCACCGCGCTGGACGTCACCGTTCAAGCGCAGATCATGGATCTGCTCGGCGAGCTTCGCGAGCGGCACGGCCTGGCGCTCGTGCTGATCACCCACGACCTCGGTGTGGTGGCAGGCTCGACCGACCGGATTGCGGTGATGTACGCCGGACGGATCGTGGAGTACGGGACGGTGGACGACATCTTCGCCCGCCCCACCCATCCGTACACGCGAGGTCTGTTGGAGTGCCTGCCGCGGCTCGACATCCGCCAGAAGGTGCAAGCATCGATCCCGGGTGTTCCAGCCACGCCGATGTCGCTCCCGCCGGGGTGCCCGTTCTCGCCACGGTGCAGCCGGGCCCTCCCGTCGTGTTCGCAGGAGGAACCCGAGCTGCTCCCGAACGACAAGTCGCTCGTTGCGTGCCCTGTGGTGCTCGGGGATCGTGTGACATGAGCGACGCCCCGCTGCTTCGAGTCACCGATCTGGTGAAGGAGTTCAGGGTCCGCGAACGCGGTCGGGCCGCCGTCGTGCATGCGGTCAGCGGTGTCAGCTTCGACCTGCAGATGGGCGAGACACTCGCGCTGGTCGGGGAGTCCGGCTGCGGCAAGACGACCACGGGCAGGTGCATTCTGCGATTGGTGGATTCGACGAGCGGGTCGGTTCAGTTCCGAGGCGCCGAGCTGCTGGCGATGCCCCACCGAGAGCTGAGGGCGATGCGTCGTCACTTCCAGATCGTGTTCCAGGACCCACAGGCCTCCCTTCACCCTCGGCTCACCGTCCGACGGTTGCTGGAGGAGCCGTTGGAGGTGCACGGCGTGCACGGCGCGGAGGTGGAGGACCGGATCCAGGAGCTGCTGCGCCTCGTGCAGCTGCGCCCCGAGCACTTGGATCGGTATCCGCATGAGTTCTCCGGCGGGCAGCGCCAGCGTGTGGGCATCGCTCGGGCGTTGGCCATTTCGCCGGCGCTGCTGGTGCTCGACGAGCCCGTGTCGGCGCTGGACGTGAGCATCCAGGCCGAGATCATGCGACTCCTCCTGGACCTTCGCGAACGGCTCGGGCTCGCGTATCTGTTCATCGCCCACGACTTGGCGGTGGTGCGGCAACTCGCCGACCGTGTCGCGGTGATGTACCTCGGCAAGATCGTCGAGATCGGCCCGGCGGACTCGGTGTACGAATCGCCGCAGCACCCGTACACCCAGGCGTTGTTGTCGGCCGTGCCGATCCCGGATCCAACGGTCGAGCGCCAGCGTCGGCGGCTCGTGTTGCAGGGCGAGCTGCCGAGCCCGATCGAGCCGCCGAGCGGTTGTCGCTTCCGTACCCGTTGCTGGCGCGCCGACGAACAGTGCTCGACCGAGGAGCCACCGCTCGTGACCTCCGCGGCCACGGCTCAGATGGTCGCGTGTCATCACCCCGGCGCCGACGTGCCCGTGAGCGTCGGGCGGACGACCTAGTGGCCCGGCACGTGCTGGCCGTCGATCTCGGTTCCACCGGCGTGAAGGTCGCAGTGGTCGACGAGGTCGGCAAGGTGTGCTCGAGTGCCGGCGAAGTGCTGCCGCTGATCTTCACGCGTGATGGTGGCGTGGAGCAGGACCCGAACGGCTGGTGGGACGCACTCGGCCGCTGCGCACGGCACGCGGTCGCGCACAGCGGTGTGGCTCGCGACGACATCAACCTGGTCGCGGTGACGAGCCAGTGGTCGTCGACGGTGCCGGTGGCGGCCGATGGTGTTCCCGTCGGCAACACGATCATGTGGATGGACGGCCGCGGCCACCGCCACAACCGTGCCCAACGAAGCCCGGACATCATGCCCACTTGGATCGACGTACACGGATGGGCGCCGGGCGGCAACGACGACATCGGCCACGTCGACTTGTTCCGCGTCGAGCAGCCCGATGTTTACGCTGCCGCGGCAGCCTTCGTGGAGCCGATGGACTACCTCGCGGCGCGGCTCACCGGTCGCGTCACGGCCACCCAGAACACGATGTTTCCGATGCTGTGCGTCGACAACCGCGTCTGGGGCGCCACCGAGTACAGCGACCAGCTGCTGGCCATGTCCGGGCTCGATGTCGGAAAGCTGCCGCGGCTCGTTCCGCTCGGCTCGCCGCGAGGGCCGATCCTCGCCGGGGCTGCCGAGCACACCGGCGTCTCGCCGAACGCGATCGTGATGGGCGCGACGATGGACTCCGTCACCTCCGCCGTGGGCACCGGCGCCATCGACGCCGACACGTTCGCGCTCGTCATCGGCACCACCTCGGTCATGTCGACGCATCTTCGTTCGAAGCGGCACGACATGGAGCACGGCCTCACGACCGCACCGAGCCCCCTGTCGGATCGGTGGTTCCTCGTGGCGGAGAACGGCATCGGCGGCAAGGCACTGGACGTCTTCGTCAGCAACATGGTGTTCGCCCCCGACGGACTGGGCCGTGCGCTCACTCCCGAATCGTTCGACGAAGTGCTCGACGCAGCATCCGAAGTCCCGGTGGGGTCGAACGGTCTGCTCTTCCTGCCGTGGTTGGTCGGTTCGATGGCACCGGGCGGCAACCGACGCGTACGCGGTGGCTTCGTGAACGTCGGCATCTCCACCACGCGCAGCGACATGGCGCGCGCCGTGCTCGAGGGTGTGGCGATGAACGCAGCTTGGCTCGTGCCGTACTTCAGCGCGCTCGCCGAGCGTCAGTACGAAGAGATCTCATTCGGCGGCGGTGGTGCGAACTCCGCGTTGTGGGGCCAGATCCTCGCCGATGCGCTCGGCATCAGGGTTCGCCGCCTGGCCAATTCGCGCACGACCAACTCGCATGGTGCAGCCCTGCTCGCGCTGGCGGAGGCCGGACAGTTCCGCCTGGACGAGGTGCCCGGGCTGCTCACCGTGCAGCAGGTGCACGAACCCGAGCCGACCTCGCACGCGGTGCTCGCGCGTCGCACCCAAGCGCTCATCGACTTCCATCATCGCAACGCGTCGTTCTACGCGATGCTCGACTCCAAGGACCCTCAGACATGACCTCTCAACGTTCGTCTTCGCCCACGCATCCGTACGCCGGACGGTACGACGTGCATGCCGAGCTTCCCGAGCATGGTGTGCCGCGGGAGCAGATCCTGCGTGAGCTCGCGGAGATGTCCGCGGCGGAGGACCGCAAGGGCGACACCGGCCGAGTGAGCGGGTCGATCTACTCCGGTGATCACGACCACTACAAGTTCCAGGTCGAGGCGTTCGGCTACTTCGCCCACGCGAACGTGCTCCAGCGCGACATGTATCCGAGTGCGACGAAGATGGAGAGCGAGATCGTCGCCATGACGGCTGCGATGCTCCACGGCGACGACGACACGGGTGGTGTCATCACGTCGGGCGGCACCGAGAGCCTCGTCACCGCGATGCTGACCTACCGCGAGTGGGGGCGGCACGTGAAGGGCCTCGCCAAGCCGCAGATCATCATGCCGGTGAC
>JAYVMH010000159.1:0-17748 GCA_043759015.1 Actinomycetota bacterium | reverse complement strand
CCGATCGCGCGCTGCTGCTGCTCGGCGTGCCCGGCACGGCCAAGACGTGGGTGAGCGAGCATCTGTCGGCAGCGATCAGCGGCGACTCCACGCTGCTCGTGCAGGGCACCGCCGGTACCTCGGAGGAACACCTGCGCTATGGATGGAACTACGCGCGGCTGCTCGCCGAAGGGCCGGGGCCGGCGGCGCTCGTGCCCAGCCCTGTCTATCGGGCGATGGAGCGCGGGTCGATCGTGCGGGTGGAGGAGCTCACGCGCATGCCGAGCGACGTGCAGGACGCCCTGGTGACGGTGCTCAGCGAAAAAACGCTGCCGATCCCGGAGCTGGCGGGGGAGATGCAGGCGGTCCCCGGCTTCAACCTGATTGCCACTGCCAACGACCGCGACCGCGGCGTGAACGATCTGTCGGCGGCGTTGCGTCGACGGTTCAACACCGTTGTGCTCCCGTTGCCCGCCGATCCGGAAGAGGAGGTCGCGATCGTCGAGCGGCGGGTGCGCGAGCTCGGCGCGGCGCTGAAGCTGCCCCCGCTGCCCGCAGCGGACGACGAGATCCGTCGCGTGGTCACGGTGTTCCGCGAACTGCGCAGCGGTGCCACCGAGGATGGGCGGGTGAGCCTCAAGGTCCCAACGGGTTCGCTCAGCACGGCCGAGGCGATCTCGGTGGTCACCAACGGTGTCGCGCTCGCAGCCCACTTCGGCAACGGCTCGCTCACCTCGGCCGACATCGCCGCCGGGATCGTCGGCGCGGTGGTGAAGGACCCCGTGCACGACGGCGTGGCGTGGCGGGAGTACCTCGAGGCCGTGGTGCGCGACCGGGCCGGTTGGGGCGAGTTCTACGACGCGTGTCGCGAGCTCTGAGAGCGCTCGATGGTCGACGTGAAGCCAAACGTGCAGCTGATGGGCGTCCGCCACCACGGCCCGGGCTCGGCCCGGTCGGTGCGGCGCGCGCTGGACGCGTTGCAGCCGACGGCGGTGCTGGTCGAGCTGCCCGCCGACTGCGAGCCGGCGCTGCGCTGGGTGGGCCACGAGGAGTTGCGGCCGCCCGTGGCGATGCTCGGGTACGTCAGCGACCAGCCACAGCGGGCCGCGTTCTTGCCGTTTGCCACGTTCAGCCCGGAGTGGCAGGCGTTGGTGTGGGCTGCCGAGCACGGTGTGGTCGTGCGGGCGATGGACCTGCCGCTCGCCCACACGCTCGCCCCGGTCACCGGCACGTCCGCGGAGCTGGAGCTCGCCGGTTCCCCCATCGACCCGCTCGCGGAGCTCGCCGCGGCCGCCGGCGACCCCGACGCCGAGCGCTGGTGGGACGACGTCGTCGAGCATCGCGGCGACGGTGCTCCGGCATTCGAGGCGGTGGCCCAGGCGATGAGTGCGGTGCGGGCCGGGCACGACCCGGCCTCGCGACGCGAGGCGCAACGCGAGGCGCACATGCGCCAGGTGCTGCGGCGGGCGATTGCCGACGGGCACCCGCGCATCGCGGTGGTGTGCGGCGCGTGGCACGTCCCGGCGCTCGCCGGCCCGATGCCCACCGCGGCCGCGGACATGCGGACCTTGCGCGCGTTGGCGAAGGTGAAGGTCGGGATCAGCTGGGTGCCGTGGACCCACCGCCGGCTCGCGATGTCGTCGGGATACGGCGCCGGCGTCCGCAGCCCGGGGTGGTACGCACACGTGTTCCGACATCCCGGGCCGGCGGGAATCAGCCGCTGGTTCGTCGGCGCGGCCCGCCTCCTGCGCGATCGCGGGATGTCGGCGTCGCCAGACCACCTCATCGCGGCCACGCGCGCCGCCGACGCACTTGCCGCGCTGCGCGGGCGGCCGCGGGCGGGCCTCGCCGAGGTGCTCGACGCGGCTGACGCGGTGATGGCGGGCGCGGGCGGCCTCGCGCTCATCGAACGCGAGCTCGTGGTGGGCGACGCCATCGGCGAGGTGCCGGCCGAGGCGCCACAGGTGCCGCTCGCTCGCGACCTCGCGGCCCAACAGCGTAAGGTCCGGCTCAAACCGACGGCCGACGTGAAGGTGCTGGAGCTCGACGTCCGTACGCCGAGCGCACGTGCCCGTTCCGTGCTGCTGCATCGGCTCGCCGCGCTGGGTGTGCCGTGGGGTCGGGTGGAGGAGGGGCGCGGCTCGAGCGGCACGTTCCGCGAAACCTGGCGGCTGCGGTGGGAGCCCGAGCTCACGATTCGGCTCATCGAGCTCTCCGCGCACGGCACCACCGTGCAGGCAGCGGCGGCGCACCGGCTGATGGAACACGCGGCGGCGTCCAGCGCGCTGGCCGACCTCGTGCACGTGCTCGACCTCGCTCTGCTCGCCGATCTTCCCGAGGTGGTGCAACCGGTGGTCTCGATGGTCGAGGCCCAGGCGGCGCACGACCCCGACGTGGTGCAGGTCATCGACACGCTCGGTCCGCTGGCGAAGGCGCTGCGGTACGGCGACGTGCGCGGCACCGACGCGAGCGCGTTGCGCCGTGTGTTCGACGGATTGGTCGTCCGTGTCATCGCCGGAGCGTTGATGGCGTGCCGTTCCCTTGCGCCGGATGCGGCGGCGGCGATGGTCGAACGGCTGGCGGCGGTGCAGACCGCGCTCGCGCTCGTCGACCATTCCTCGCGGCGGTCGGAGTGGCCGGCCACCCTGGCGATCATCGCCGAACGGCCCGACGTGCACGGGCTGGTGCAGGGTCGCGCCTCGCGTCTGCTGCACGATGGGGGCGCATGGAACAGGGCTCGGGTTGCCGCGCGGTTGTCGCGGGCGCTCTCGGTGGGCACTCCACCCGCCGTCGGTGCGGCGTTCGTCGAAGGGTTCCTCGCCGGCAGCGGCACCGTCCTCGTGCACGACCGGGAGCTGCTCGAACTGGTCGACAGCTGGGTGTCCGCACTCGCACCGGATGCGTTCGTCTCGACGGTGCCGTTGCTGCGGCGCACGTTCGGCGCGTTCGAACCCGCCGAGCGGCGTCAACTGGGGCTGCTGCTGGGCGACGATGCGCCGGTCGCGCCGATCGGCTTCGGCACCGACGTGGATACGGCCCGTTCGGTGGCGGCGATGCTGACGGTCCGCCAACTGCTCGGCGTGCCCCGATGACCGGCCCGAACAACGGCCTGCCGGGCCGGGTCAGCGACCCCGAACGGATGCGTCGGTGGCGGATGGTGCTCGGTGGCGCCGAGTCGCCAGAGGGTGCCGGCGGCATCACGGGCATTGCGCTGGAGGGTCACGATGCACGCATCGACACCGCGTTGGCAGCGGTGTACGACACCAGACCGGGTAGCACGCGTGGCGGCGGGCGCGCCGGCGGGCTGGGCAAGTCCGCCCCATCGGTCGCCCGGTGGCTCGGCGACATCCGCCGCTACTTCCCGTCGTCGGTGGTGCAGGTCCTGCAGCGCGATGCGATCGATCGACTCCAACTGCGCCAACTCCTGCTCGAGCCGGAGATGCTGCAGGCCGTGGAGGCCGATCTCCACCTCGTCACGTTGCTCGTGGAGTTGAACAAGCTGCTTCCGGATGCCACGCGGGCCAGCGCCCGGCGCGTGGTCACCTCGGTGGTCGAGCAGATCGAACGGACCCTGTCGTCGCGCACGAAGCAGGCCGTGCACGGCGCGCTGGCCCGCAGCCAGCGCACCCGGCGCCCTCGTCCCTCCGACATCGACTGGGGTCGCACCATCCAGGCCAACCTCAAGCACTACCTGCCCGAGCACCGCACGGTCGTGCCCGAGCGGCTCGTCGGGTACGGCCGCCGGCAGCGCAGCCTGTCGCGCGACGTGATCGTTGCCATCGACCAGTCGGGCAGCATGGCCGACAGCGTGGTGTACGCCGCGGTGTTCGGTGCGGTGTTGGCCTCGATGCCGGCGTTGAGTACACAGGTGATCGCGTTCGACACGGCCGTCGCCGACCTCACCCCGTTGCTGCACGATCCGGTCGACGTGCTGTTCGGGGTCCAGTTGGGCGGTGGTACCGACATCGCCCAGGCCATCGGCTACTGCCAGCAGCGGATCACCCGTCCCGCCGACACGGTGCTCGTGCTCGTCAGCGACCTGTTCGAGGGCGGCAACCAGGCGGTCCTCCACGATCGGGTGGCGATGCTGTGCCAGGCCGGGGTGACGGTACTGGTGCTGCTTGCGCTCAGCGACGAAGGTGCCCCGGCGTACGACCATCAGCAGGCTGCCGCGTTCGCGGCGCTCGGGGTGCCCTCGATGGCGTGCACCCCCGATGCGTTCCCGGATCTCCTCGCTGCCGCGCTGGAGGGTCGCGACATCGCACGTTGGGCCAACGAGCACGGCTTGCACACCGCCGTGGCGCCCGCGTGATCGGCTACCTTCGTGTGATGGATCTGAGTGCGTGGGGGTGAGGCCGACCACCGAGCCGGCCCGACCCGCCGAACCCGTCAGCGTTTGAGGATCTTGACGGTGCCCGCGGCACCATCGACGGTGACGGTGTCGCCTTCTCGGATCAGTCGGGTGGCGTCCTTCACCAGCACCACGCACGGAATGCCGAACTCTCGGGCGACCGTCGCCGCGTGCGACAGCATTCCGCCGGTCTCGACGACGACCGCCGCAGCGGGGATGAACAGCGGCGTCCACGGTGTGTCGGTGAACGGCGCGACCAGCACGTCGCCGGGTTCGATGTCGCGAGCGAAGGCTGCTTCGGTGTTCATGATGATCCTGGCCCGCCCGGTGGCCGCGCCCGCGCTGACGCCCATGCCGGTGAGGTTCTTGCTGCGCCCGACGATGCCGCGTTTCGTCGGCGTGACGGTGCCCACCCACGCATCGGGCAGGAGGTAGTCCTCGGCGGCGGCGCGCTGCTTCTTTCGCCTCGTGATCGAAGCCGCGAGACCGGGCACGTGCTCGCCTCTCACCATCGCCTCGACCTCCTGGAACGTGCAGTACCAGAAGTCGTCGACCCTGCGGATGTGCTCGGCGGCCGCGATGCCGTCGGCAATGGCGAGCAGCGGCGGGCGGAGGCGGCGGGTGCTCAACACCCAGACGGCCTTGGTGAGCTCGCGCATCGCGGTGAATCGCTGTGCCTTCGCAAGTGCGTCGTCGTACGCGGTACGGAGGTCTGCAGTGAGCGATGCGCGAACCGCCTTTTCGAGCGTGTGCCGCGTGGCCGCGGCCCGCTTGACCTGCGCGGCCGGCGACGCGGTGGGCTTGAGGTGGAGCATCGAGCGGACCTGGGAGATGACGAACGTCGGGTCCTCCCCCCAGTCGGGCACGGAAGGGTCGGCTTCTGCCTGCACGCGAAAGCCGAAGCGGTGGATGAACTCGTCGAACTCGTCGGTGAACAGCGACCAAGCCCTTTCTGGCGACTCCATTGCCGCGATGACTGCGGTCGTGTCGCCGGTCTCGATCAGCTTGCGCACCACGGGGCTCTTGCGGGCCGCGGTTGCCAGGTCGTACAGCGCGAGCGCGGGCTTGGAGCTCTCCACGTTGCCCAGCCCGCTGCACAACCCGACGATGGTGTTCGGGTCGCCTCCACCGGCCTGGACCACGCCCGCGAGACGCACCTGCATCTCGCCCGCCGCGGTGGACACGACGAGGTGGCGCTGGAACGTCTGTTCGGTCTCGAGCCGAAGGGCCACGAGTCGCTTCCACGCGGCATTGGGTCCGAGCTCGCGGTCGCGTTGCGACTGATCGGTGAGCCTCTCCTTGTACAGCGCCTGCTGGGCGGCGAGCGCCTCGTCCTCGGCGCGGGCGCGCTGCTCGTCGACGATCGCTCGTGCGGCCGCGACCTCGTCGGCGGGTGCCTTGATGATCAGGCGGAGTGCGTCGTCGCTGCCCTGGAAGAACTGCGCGGCCATGGCGGTGGCGATGTCGGGGTCGAGACAGCTCATCGCCGCGACCGAGAAGCCGACGTTGAGCGCCAGTCGTCCGGCGGTGATGCCGAAGAAGTTGCCGACCGGTGCTTTGAACAGCTTCAGCCGTTTGCTGCTGGGGTAGGGGCGCATCAGTCCGCGAATCGTGCGCCAGTCGGTCGACATGTACATGGTGGCGATGAACGGAGAGATCACGCCCGGCAGCACCTCGCCGCCGTTGGTGACCGTCCACACGTCGTAGATCAGGTTCGGATCGGTGTCCCAGTCAGTCCTGAACTTCCTCATGGCACGACAGTGTCGCGCACCCGGAAGTGTCAGCTCCTCTGTGTGCCGACCTTGAGGTCCTTGAACGGCGACACGGAGTCGATGCCCGAGTCCTTCGGCAGGCCCAACACGCGCTCGCCGACGATGTTGCGCATCACTTCGTCCGACCCGCCGGCGATGCGTCCGCCGGGGGTGCCGAGGATCAGCTGGCTCCATGCGTAGGTGCCCCATTCGCCCGAGTCGGCTATCAGCTTCGCGCCGAGGACCTTTGACACGAAGTCGCACATCCGCAGCGAGTTGAGCGTGCCGGCGAGCTTGGCGATGCTCATCTCCGGGCCAGGCAGCTGCCCCGCCTTGATCTTGTCCATCGCCCGCTGGTTGTTGTAGTTGGCGACGCGCTGATGGATGATCAGGTTGGCGAGTTCGTTGCGCACCAGCGGGTCCGAATCCAGTTCGAAGTGGCGGACCATCTCGATGATGCGCTGGTACATGTTCACGCCACCGCCACCACCGCCGCCCGCGCCGATGGCGGCGCGTTCGTTCATCAAGGTGGTGAGTGCGACGTTCCAGCCGTTGTTCACGTCGCCCAGGCGATGATCGTCGCGGACACGGACCTCGTTGAAGAACACCTCGTTGAAGCTGGCGCCGCCGGTCATCTGGCGCAGCGGCCGCACTTCGACGCCGGGGGCATGCATGTCGACGATGAAGCCGGTGAGGCCCTTGTGCTTGGGCAGGTCGGGGTCGGTGCGGGCGATGATCTCGCCGAGGCTGCTGAGCTGGGCGCCGGTGGTCCACACCTTCTGGCCGTTGATCACCCACTCCTCGCCGTCGCGCACGGCCTTGGTCTGCAGGCTGGCGAGGTCGCTGCCCGCACCCGGTTCGCTGAACAGCTGGCAGCCGATGATGTCGGCGCGGTACATCTGCTTCAGGTAGAGGTCCTTGGCTTCCTCGCTGCCGTGGGCGAGGATCGTCGGTGCCACCATCCCGAGACCGATCGTGAACGCGCCCTGGTTCGGCACTTCATACTGGGCCTCCAGGCGGAGGTACGTGCGTTCGTGGGCGGTGGTGAGGCCTGCCCCGCCGTACTGCGCCGGACCCTGGATCCAGCCGAACCCGGCGTCGAACTTCTTCTGCCGCCACGCGCACGCCCGCTGCACGTCGACGCGCTCGTCGTCGCGGTTCTTCTCCTCGAACAAGGCGACCTTGTCGGAGCCTTCGCCCCAGACGAACTTCTTCTCCGATTCCTTGCGCGGTGCGTTGGCGTCGAGGAAGGCGCGGGCCCCTGCCTCGAATACGTCGAGCGTGATGTCAGCCATGGGCGCACCGTAGACGCGAGGCCGCGGCGGATTCGATCCGAGCGTGAACCGTGCGTGCCGGGTTAACATTTTGTCAATGGCTCGCCATCTCACCGTTGCCGCCGCCCAGATGGGGCCCGTGCAGAAGCATCACACGAGGTCCGACATCGTCGACCGCCTGGTGGCGATGCTCCATCGTGCCCACTCGATGGGAGCCGAGTTGGTGGTGTACCCGGAGCTCGCGCTGACGACGTTCTTCCCGCGCTGGTTCGTCGACGACATCACACAGGCCGACCACTGGTACGAACGCAGCATGCCGAGTCCGGTGACGCAGCCGCTGTTCGACGAAGCGAGGCGGCTCGGGGTGGGCTTCTGCCTCGGTTACGCGCTGCTCGACGCGGATGGGCATCGATGGAACGTGCAGACGCTCGTCGAGCGCGACGGCAGTGTCGTGGCGACGTACAAGAAGACGCACATCCCCGGTCACGAGCACAACGAACCGGGCCGGCCGTTCCAGCACGCGGAGCGCTACTACTTCGAACCGAGCCCCGATGGGTTCGGTGTGTGGCGTGCGTTCGGCGGCATCGTCGGCATGGCGATCTGCAACGACCGGCGGTGGCCAGAGACGTACCGGGTGATGGGCCTGCAGGGCGTGGAGATGATCCTGTGCGGGTACAACACGCCGATCCACTACGTCCCCGACCCCAGCCAGGACAGCCTGCAGGGCTTCCACAACTCCCTCGTCATGCAGTCGGGCGCCTACCAGAACGGCACGTGGGTGGTCGGCGTTGCCAAGGGCGGGGTCGAGGAAGGGGTGGACTCGCTGGGGCAGAGCATGATCGTCGCCCCCAGTGGCCAGATCGTCGCTCAGGCGCTCACGACCGACGACGAGGTGATCGTGGCCCGCTGCGACCTCGACTGGTGCCAGCGGTACAAGGGCACGCTGTTCGACTTCGACCGCTACCGCCGCCCCGAGGTCTATGGGCGGATCACGTCGCAGCGCGGTGTCGTTCTTCCGGAATGACCGTTCTTCGGGAATGACCGGCTCGCTGGTCACGCCGCTGGTCACGCCGCTGCTCACACGCCCTTCACGCGAGAGGTTCGCAATCCGGCCCGGACTTTGACAAAATGTAGAAGTGACCGTCGAGTTCGTCCTCAACGGCACGCCGGTCTCCGTGCGTGCCGATCATCCCCACCTGCTCGCCGCGCTCCGCGAAGAGCTCGACGTCACCTCGCCCAAGGATGGCTGCTCGCCGTCGGGTCAGTGCGGCTGCTGCACGGTGATGATCGATGGCAAGGTGCAGATCTCGTGCACGTACTCGGTCGACAAGGTCGCGGGCAGGGCGGTCACCACGCTCGAAGGGGTCGACCAGGTCGAGCGACAGCGCTTCGCCGACGCGTTCGCCGCCTGCGGTGGCCTGCAGTGCGGGTACTGCATCCCCGGCATCGTGATGCGCGCCAAGGCACAGATCGACAAGAAGGGTGCCGGGCTCGAGCGTGCCGACATGGCCCGCCACCTCGGCGCGCACCTGTGCCGGTGCACCGGCTACGTGAAGGTGCTCGACGCGATCGAAGCGGTCGCCAAGGGCACCGTGGTCGACCCGAGGCTGCCGGGCGGCATCGGCACCAGCGGCGCCAAGTACGAGGCGGGCGAGTTGACGCTCGGCGACCGCGGGTACGTCGACGACATCCGCGTGCCGGGCATGCTCCATGCCGCGCTCCACCTCGCCGCGCACGTCCGTGCCGACGTCATCGCGATCGACACGACGATCGCGAAGAAGGCGCCGGGAGTGGTCGGCGTGTTCACCGCGGCCGACATCCCCGGCCAGCAGTACGTGGGCATCATCTACAAGGACTGGCCGGTGTTCATCGGCGAGGGCCAGCGCACCAGCTACGCCGGCGATGTGCTCGCCATCGTGGTCGCCGACACCAAGCAGCACGCGCGCGAGGCGGCGAAGCTGGTGGAGGTCGAGTACGCGATCCTTCGTCCGATCACCGACGCCGTCGCCGCGATCGACGATCCCGAGATCGCCGTGTACGGCACGAAGAACAACGTCTTGTCGGTCAGCGCCTACCAGCGCGGCGACACCGACGGCGCGCTCGCCGGTTGCGCGCACGTCGTGCACGAGGTGTTCCAGACGCAACGCATCGAGCACGCCTTCCTCGAACCGGAGAGCACGTTGGCGGTGCCGTCGGCCGGCCACGACGGAGCGCGCCATCTCCACGTGTACTCGGGCGGTCAGGGCGTGTGGGACGACCGCGACCAGATCGCGTCGCTGCTCGCGATCGGCAACGACGAGGTCACCGTCGAACTGGTGTCCAACGGCGGCGCGTTCGGCGGCAAGGAGGACATGAGCAACCAGGGCCAGACCGCGCTCGCCGCGTGGCTGCTCGATCTCCCGGTGAAGTGCACGCTCTCGCGAGAGGAGAGCCTCCTCATCCACGCCAAGCGGCACCCGATCCGCCTGGAGTACTGGGCGGGGTGCGACGCAGGGGGACGGCTCGCCGCGTTGAAGGTCCGCGGCATCGGCGACTCGGGCTCGTACGCCAGCGTGGGGATGAAGGTGCTCGAACGCGCTGCGGGTCACGCGAGCGGCCCGTATCGGGTGCCGAACATCGACGTCGAGTGCATCGCGGTGCGCACCAACAACCCGGTGTGTGGCGCGTTTCGCGGTTTCGGGGCGAACCAGGCGCAGTTCGCGATGGAAGGCGTGATGGACCGACTGGCCGAGCAAGTCGGCATCAGCGGCTGGGAGATGCGCAAGCGAAACGTCATCAAGCCGGGCGAGGTGTGGGGGCCCGGTCAGATCATGGACGATGGGGCCGGTGGCGCGGAAGCGTGCCTCGATCGGGCGAAGCCGCACATCGACGCGGCGTTGGCCGCCGGCAAGGCCGTCGGCCTGGGCCTCGGCCTGAAGAACTCCGGTCTCGGCAACGGTCTGCGCGAGGTGTGCGCCGCGGTCGTCCACTTCCGATCGAGCGATGGAAAGGTCGAGGTCCGTCACGGTTTCACCGAGATGGGTCAGGGTGTGCACACGGTGGCGATGCAGACCGCGGTCACCGAGCTCGGACTCGACCCCGCACGGATCGAGGTCGTCGTCGACACCACGCGCGAGCTCGGCTTCGGGCAGACCACCGGCAGCCGCGGCACGCTGATGGTCGCGGCGAGCGTGCAGAAGGCGTGCGAAGTCGCTCGCCGCAACGAGTGTGCCCCCGACGTCGATCACTACGCCGAGCACGTCGTCGACTGGACGCAGAAGCTCGGCGACCCTGCCGTGCCGAATCCCACCATCCATGCCGCGTTCGGCTATGCCGCGCAAGTGGTGGTCGCCGACAGGGCCACCGGAGCGATCGAGAAGGTCGTCGCCATCCACGACGTGGGCAAGGCGGTCAACCCGCGGCTGTGCGAAGGGCAGATCGAAGGCTCGGTCCACATGGGGCTGGGGTACGCGCTCACCGAGGACTTCCCGAGCGACGAGCGTGGGTTCCCCACGAACATGACGCTGCGCAGCTTGGGCATCCTGCGCCCCAAGGACGTACCACCCATCGAGGTTGAGCTCGTGGAGGTGCCCCAGCCGCGGTCCGCCTACGGCATCAAGGGTGTCGGTGAGATCGGGCTGGTTCCCACGAGTGGCGCGGTCGCCGCAGCACTGCACATGGTGGACGGCGAGTGGCGCCGCACCCTGCCGATGCGCCACGCCGCCGCCGACGAATGAGCCGCGTGTGAGTGCAACGACACCGGGGATGGTGTGTGCTCACCACCACCTGTACTCGTCGCTCGCGCGCGGCATGCCGGCGCCGCCGCGCCAGCCGACGAGCTTCCTCGAGATCCTCGAGCAGATCTGGTGGCGCCTCGATGTGGCGCTCGACGAGGAGATGATCCGTTGGTCCGCCATGCTCGGTGCCGTGGAGGCGCTGATGTGCGGCACCACCGCGATCGTCGACCATCACGAGTCGCCGTCGTGCATCGAAGGCAGCCTTTCGATCATCGCCGACGCCTGCGCCGAGGTCGGGGTTCGCGCCAACCTCGCGTACGGCGTCACGGATCGCCACGGTGCCGACGGTGCCCGGCGTGGTCTCGCCGAGAACGAACGGTTCCTCCGCGCCGGTGGCCGGGGGATGGTCGGCGTGCACGCGGCGTTCACGTGCAGCGCCGGCACGTTGCACGACGCGGCGGCACTCGCTTCCGACGTTGGGGTCGGCGTGCACATCCACGTCGCCGAGGGGCCCGACGACGCGGCGGCCGGAGCGCGATTGGGTGCGCTCGCACGCGACGACTGGTGGCTCGTGCACTGCGTTCACCTCGATCGCGACCTGCCGGGCACGATCGCCCACAACCCACGCAGCAACATGAACAACGCAGTCGGCTACGCCCGGCCGGCGGCGCGACCGAACCGCATCGTGCTCGGCACCGACGGCATCGGCGCCGACATGCTCGAAGAAGCACGTCTCGCCTATGGCCGACTGCGCGAGGACGACGTGCGCGCGTCGCCCGACACCGTGTGGCAGTGGCTGGACAACGGGTACGTGTTGTTCCCCGAGGCACGCCGCGACGTGGTCACGTGGAACCATCCGGACGCCGACAGCGCATGGCACGTCGCGTTCACGCCCGGCGTGCGCGCCCTCGACGTCGTGCTGGCCACCGGCGAGGTGGTGCTGCGCGACGGAAGCCCCATCCGTGTCGATGTCGTCGAGGTGCGAGCCAGGGCGGCGGAGCAGGCGCGCCGGCTGTTCGCGCGGCTCTAGCCCTTTTACAAAATGTCAACGCACTAACCTGCTCGTCATGGAAACGCCCGTCGCGCTCTACCTGCAGGATGCCCACCCGATTCGCGAGGGCATGGAGATCGTCAAGTACGCAGAGGCGAAGGGCTTCGCGGCGGTGTGGCAGGCGGAGAGCCGGCTCGTCCGCGAAGCCACCGTGCCGATGGCCGCGTTCGCCAGCGTCACGGAGCGGATCAAGGTCGGCTCGGGCGTCGTCGACTGCTGGAGTCGCAACCCGGCGCGCCTGGCGGCGACGTTCAGCACGCTCGACGACCTCGCGCCAGGTCGGGTCATCCTCGGCATCGGCGCCTGGTGGGACCCGTTGGCGAAGAAGGTCGGCATCGACCGCGCCCGCCCACTGACGGTGATGCGCGAGATCGTCACCGTGGTCCGTGCCCTGCTGCACAACGAGACGGTGACGTTCGACGGCACGTACGTGCACCTCGACGGCGTGGAACTGGACTACGTCTACCAGGACCGTCGTCCGAAGGACGTGCCGATCTACATCGGTGCCACCGGGATGCAGATGATGGAGCTCACCGGCGAGATCGCCGACGGCGCGGTCCTCAACTACCTCGTGTCGCCCGATTACAACGCGAGGGCGATGGAGGCGCTGGGCGCGGGCGCGGCCAAGGCCGGCCGGACGCTCGACGACATCGACCGCCCGCAGCTGGTGGTCTGCAGCGTCCACGAGGACCGCCAGACCGCGCTGGACATGGCCCGGATGATGGTCACCCAGTACCTCGGACAGCAGCCGCACATCATGAAGGCGTCAGGCGTGCCTCAGAGCCTGCTCGACAAGGTGGGCGAGGTGCTCACCTGGCCTGCCACCCACGAGCAGGTCGAGGCGGCGAGCAGGCTCGTACCGGACGAGATCGTGCAGATGCTGACGGCCAGCGGCACGCCCGCCGAGGCGCGCACCAGGGTGCAGGAGTACATCGATCACGGGTGCACGTGCCCGATCCTCTACCCGCTTGGCGACGTGAAGGCGATGATCGACGCGTTCTCCTGAACACCCTGGTCATCGATGCTTGCGGTCGGTGTGACCGGCGACATACCTAGACCGATTCAGGGCTCGGATGCCGCGGATATACGTCGTTCTCCCGATGTGGTGGCGCGCCTCAGAGGCGCATCCTGACGATGTACACCCAGCACCGAACGACACAGGACGACCCTCATGCTTCCCGACACCATGCAGCTCGAGATCCACCGGCTCCGCCACCAGGAGCGGATCACCACGGCCGAGCGCCGCCGAACGCTCCTCAGAAACCCGATGACACCCCATCTGCCGACGCTCGTCCACCGCGCTCCGAAGGAGCACACCTTGGTCGAAAGCCCGCAGGTTGCACGTGTTGCCTGAAACCTCGGCCGCAGGCGCGCCCACGTCGCCTAGCGTGACGTCCATGATGCGTGGTCGCACCGGTTTGTCGCCGGTCATGATCGGCCGTCACGATCCGCTGAGCCGCCTGCTCGGCCTGGTCGACGCGGCCGAGGTCGCGACGGGCGACGGCCCGGAGATCTCGCTCGTGTCCGGCGAAGCCGGCGTTGGCAAGACGCGCTTGCTCCGTGAGTTCGTCGCCGCCCTCCCCGACGACGTGACGGTGCTCGCGGCGCAGGCGCAACCAGGGTCGATGGGTCGTGCGTTCGACGTCGTCGGTCAGCTCCTGGCCAACGCCGAACGTGTCGCAGATGTCGGCGACGCGGCGCGGGGCGTCGTCGAGTCCGCGGTGGCGCACGGGCGCACGGTGCTCGTCGTGGAGGACCTCCACTGGGCGGACGCCGACAGCGTTCACTTCGTGGAACAGCTGTGCATGCAACCCTGGCCGACGCTGGTCGTCGTCGGCACGTACCGTGGCACGGATCTGTCGCGCAAGGCGCCGGGTGGAGAGCTGGTGCTGCGCCTCGAGCGTCAGCACAACGTCGAACAGATCCGGTTGGACCGCCTGGATCGGGGCGAGGTCGCGGCGCTGCTCGCCGCGATCGGCAACGAAGCGCCCACGTCCGCCGCAGTCGAGGCCGTGTACCGCCGCAGCGGCGGCATCCCGTTCGTCATCGAAGAGCTCGTGCGCTGCTGCGGACCGCTCGCCTGTACCGACGACCTGCGGACGGCGCAGCTCCCGTGGTCGCTCGACGAAGCAGTGGCGCAGCAGCTCGCCGGCCTCGAGATCGACGAGCGTCGCGTGGTGGAGGCACTTGCCGTGTTCGGCGACCCGGCGCCGTTCGAGGTGCTGCGCGACGTGTGCGCGCTCGACGACGATCGGATCCTCATGGCGCTGCGTTCGCTCGTCGGGAGCGGCCTCATCATCGAGCCCTCCGACGATCGATTCTGGTTCGCCCACGCACTGGTCGCTGATGCGGTTCATCAGCAGTTGATCGGCCGTGAGCGCCGTCGGCTCCACGAGCGTTCGCTGTCCGCACTGCGCGCCATCAGCGAACCTGATCACGCCGCCCTGGCGAGGCACGCGCTCGGGGCCGGCCAGTTCGACCTCATTGCATCGCTCGCCCGCGAGGGTGCGCGTCGGTACCTCGATCGTGGCGCCTCGTTCCAGGCGTTGCGCCTGGCGAGCGATGGTCTTGCCGAAGCGCCCACGGATCCGGAGCTGCTCGCGGTCGCGACCGACGCCGCGTGGCGGCTCGAGTTCGGCGGCGAGGCCCTCGCTTACGCGCAGCAGTGGTTCGCGCACGCGGTCACCGATCTCGACCGTGTCGAATCGTTGCGCTTCGTCGCTCGCATGCATCACGAGATGTTCGACTTTGTACAGCGCGACGCCGTGCTCGCCGATCTCGAGGTGTTCGCCAACAGCCTCAAGGCCGGCATGGCGCGTGGACGCGCGGCGGGCGCGGTCGCCCAGGTGCACATGCTCGCGTCGCGCGGGCCCGAGGCCATTGCGTGGGCCGACCGTGCATTGGCGGAGGCGCGCCGCACCGGCGACGAGTGGCTGGAGGCGCAGGCGTCGGTGGAACGGGCGTCGGCACACGAGGTGATGGGCACGCGCAGCGCCACCGAGCGCGAGCTGCTGGAGGCCCGCGAGCTCGCCCATCGCGTGGGCGACGGCGTGCTGGAGTGCCGGGCGTTGAACAACCTGATGACGGTGACGATGCCCCACGGCGAACGTGGCGAATGGGCCCGCCAGGAGCTGCGCGAGGCCGCCAGCCGGAGCGGTCTCGATCGGTTCGGCGCCGGGATGTTGGTCACGTGGGAGGCCGAGGCAGCGTTCGCACGCGGTCAGCAGGCGGTGGTCCGTCGGTCGTTGGCCGAGGCCGGCCAGTACTTCAGCCTCGGGAGCTGCGAGCACTGGCACTACATGAGCCAACTCGCCACGCTTCGAATGGAGGAGGGCTTGGTCGAGGGTGCGATGGAGCTGTTGGAACAGGTGCACCACGGCGAGGCGCAGCGCGACAACGACCACATCGGTTCGCTGCAGCTGCGTCTTGCCGCGCACACGCTGCGCGGCCGACGCGTGGAGGCGGAGCAGACGTTCGATGCGTTGTTGCACATGCAACCACTGCGCGACTCGTACTGGTCGCTGTGGTTCCTCATCGACACGGTCATCCTGTCGTTGCTGGCCGGCGTATCGCCCAAACGAGTGCGTGAAGAGTTCATCGACGGTTGGGCCGGCTCGTACCCGTCGCACGATTTTGTCGCACGACACGTCGACGGGCTGCTGCTCTTCGCCGAGGGCCAGAACGCGGCAGCGGCGACGGCGCTGCGGGCCGTCGTCGAGGATCCGGATCCCGTGCTCTACCTGCCGGTGCTGGCGTCGCTGCGCACCGCCTGCGCCGCCGCATTGCTCGCCGCCGGCGACCGTTCCGGCGCGCTCGCTGCCGCGCGGCAGGCAGTTGCCGATCTCTCCGGCTGGCCGGGCTGGCGGCGCGACCGCGCCGAGGCGCTGCTGCGTCGCCTCGAAGGCAGCGGACAGCGCTCCGATGGCGAGCTGACCGCTCGCGAACGCGAAGTTGCGGCGTTGATCGCCGAGGGGCTCACCAACTCGCAACTGGCCGACCGGCTGTTCATCTCGCCGAAGACCGCGGCCGTGCACGTATCCAACATCCTGATGAAGCTCGGGCTCTCCAGCCGGGCGGAAGTCGCGGCGTGGGCCGTGCGCCACGGCATCGTGCTGCAACCGAGCTGAGTCACTAGCCTGGCCCGCATGGGCCAGCAGATCGCCGTCGTTGCCAAGCCGAGCTTCACCCCCGGGGTGGTTCGCTACGAAGCCAATCGCAACCTGACGGGGATGGGCCACGAGTCGTTCCAGTCCGTCGCGGATGCGGTGGGCCCGCGGCCGGCCGCCGCGCTCGCTCGGTTGCTGCTCGGCACCGGCAAGGTCACGCGCGTGCACGTGTTCGGGAACATGATCACCGTTGATCTTGCCGAGGGGTTCACCGCGGACGGGCTCGACGATGTGGTCCGCAACCTGTACCAGTACTGGAAGCCGGGAATGGCTCCGCCGAGCTTCGAGGACATGGTGCCCGACGCACCAGCGGAGGCGGGGTCCCCTGTCCCGGCGGGTGAGGGCGGCGGCGATTCCGAGTACCTCCGTCGCGTGCCTGGCCTGCTGGTCGAGCGCAGTCGTGCCGCGTTGGCCAAGTGGCAGTCGGGTCACTGAAGCCCTCGGGCTGTGGTTGGCTGGCCGCGACGAGTCGACGCCGTACTCTGTCGGCAAGGCGGCGCTGGCTGACGGTCACGCCGTTGTCGCCACTGGCTCATCAAATTGGCCCCTCACCCGCGGGCGACAGTCAGGACCGTGCGAACGTCATCAGCGGTTCGTGGTCGCCGCAGTCGGCGGCCCGCAACGCTGCGATGTACGCCTTCCTTGTCTTCGGCGCCTGCACAAGGTTGAGGCGTCCCCACGTGAACGGCTGGGCGCCGACTGACCCCATCAGCAGGTCGCTCGCCACACGAGAGTGTCGTCCGTTGCCGTTCGCAAACGGGTGGATAGCGACGAGCTCGTGGTGGAACCTGCACCCTGCTTCGTCCGCCGGCACCGTCCCTTCGAACCAGTACTTCGCGTTCTCACACACGTCACGTACGCGCACGGCGATGTGGTGTGGGTCGCAGCCGATGTTCTTCTCGGTCGTGCGGTACTTGCCGGCCCACTTCCACACGTCGTCGAACATCGCTTCGTGCAGCTTGCGCAGCACGAAGTCGTCCAGGAGTTGCTCGGTGGAGCACCCGTACCATCGCCGCATCCCGAGCGCTTTGGCGATGTTCGCTGCTTCCTCCGCGTTCAGGTCGCCCCGGGTGGCCACCCACGACAGGCGCAGGCCGTCTCTCTCGTCCTCCGACAGCGGGGTGGCACCTTCGGGCTCCTGCTCGGTGCGCCAAGGGGTGTCGTCCGGCTCACTCATTCCACAAGCCGGGCCGGTCCACCCGCTCAGCGGCGGCGTCATCGAGCATCTGCCGCAATGCCGACTGCTGCGGCAACTGGTCCTCGAGCATCATCGTGTGCTGCACTGCAGCGAGCAGCTTCACCGCTTGCGTGCGGGCCTGTTCTTGGACCATGTCCTCGAGCGGTCGCCGTGGCACCAGGGCGTAGACGAGGTCGCAGCCGAGTGCGTCAGCAGTGCGACGCAACGTGTCGAGCTGCGCGGTTCCCGCCCGTTCGCTGGCCTCTAGTCGGGCCACGGTCGA
>JAYVMH010000158.1:0-7744 GCA_043759015.1 Actinomycetota bacterium | reverse complement strand
CGGGCGTCAGGGATCGAAGCACCTCGAGCGCCTCGAAGTTCTCGAGCACCTGACTCGGACGGCTGGCACCGGTGATCACCGTGGAGACGTTCGGGTTGAGCAGACACCACGCGATGGACATCTGGGCGAGTGAGCAACCCAGCTCCGCCGCGATGGGTCGCAGGTTCTCGACCTTGCCGAGCGTGCGGTCGTCGGTGAGCCGCTCGGCCAGCCACTCGTAGCCAGGGAGCGCGCCGCGGCTGTCGCTGGGGACCCCATTGCTGTACTTGCCCGTCAGCAGCCCCGACGCGAGAGGGCTCCAGATCGTGGTGCCGAGACCGAGGTCCTCGTACAGGCGGGCGTACTCGGTCTCCACCCGATCGCGAGCGAACAGGTTGTACTGCGGCTGCTCCATGACCGGCTTGTGAAGATGATGACGATCGGCGATCATCCACGCCGCACGGATCTCGTCGGCCGACCATTCGCTGGTACCCCAGTACAGCGCCTTGCCGGAGCTGACGATGTCGCTCATCGCCCACACGGTCTCCTCGATGGGAGTGTCCGGGTCGGGACGGTGGCAGTAGACGAGGTCGATGCAATCCGACTGGAAGCGCTCCAACGAACCCTCGATCGCGTGCATCAGGTACTTCCGGTTCAGCGTGTTGCGCATGTTGCGGACGTTGCCGTGGATGCCCCAGTAGAACTTCGTGCTGATGATGTAGGAGTGGCGTGCCCAGCCGAGCTGCTGCAGGACCCGACCCATGATCGCCTCGCTCTCGCCAGCCGCGTAGCCCTCCGCGTTGTCGAAGAAGTTGCAACCCGCGTCGTACGCGGCCTGCATGCACTCCAGTGCCAGATCGTCCTTCATCTGGTTGTCGAACGACACCCAGCTCCCGAACGAGAGAGCCGACACCTGGAGCCCGCTGCGGCCCAGACGGCGATACTGCATCTTCGTAGTCATGTGCCTAGGCTAACCCGACGCTCACCGCGCTGGTCAGGCGAGCGAGTCGCGAAGCGCGACCAACGCGCGAATGCCCGCTGTACCGACGCCGCAGCAACCGCCGATGAGCCGAACCCCGGCCTCACGCCACGCCGGTACGTACCCCGGGATCTCGCTCCCGCCGGTCGGCCCGATCCAGCACTTGTGATCCGAGTCCCACGCAGCGCCGTGGTTCGGGTATACGACCAGCGGCAGGTCCGTGTGGGCCGATGACAACAGGCCACCCACGAACCGGGGCGCGGTGCAGTTGACGCCGATGGCATCCACTGCCGGTGCGATCGCCGCGACCGCCGTGGAGAGGGCATCGCCCCCGCAGGTGTGCGAGCCGTCGCGGCAGGCGAACGTCGCCCACGCAGGTGCGTCCGTGAGGCGACGGAGCTCGTCCACGATGATCTCCGCCTCGACCAAGCTCGGGATCGTCTCGACCGCGAACAGATCCGGCCCGGAGTCGACGAGGACTTCCAGACGCGAACGGTGGAACGCACGAACGTCGGCCCAGGCCGCGTCGTACCGGCCGTGGTACTCGCTGCCGTCGCCGAGGCACGCACCGAACGGGCCCACCGACGCGGCGACCAGCGGGGCGCCCGATGCCCGAGCAAGGGCCGTGGTCGAGGCCAGCAATCGCCGGGCCTCGGCGGCGCTGTGACCGGCAGCGACGAACCCGACCTCGCTGGCCTGGTAGCTCGCCGAGATCACGATGTCTGCGCCGGCGTCGACGTAACGGCGGTGGGCCTCGGTGATGACGTGTGGTCGATCAACGAGCGCACTCGCCGTCCACAGCAGGCCCGACGGCTGTTCGCCGAGCTCCTCCAGCGCGGTCGACAGTCCCCCGTCGATCACCGTGAACGGCTCGCGGAGCAGCGCGATCATGCGGGGCGCACCGTCACGCCGGCGGCGGTCATCGCCGCCTTCGCCTCGGCGATGGTGTGCTCGCCGAAGTGGAAGATGCTGGCGGCGAGCACACCGGTGGCGTGCCCGTCGGTGATGCCCTCGACCAGATGCTGCAACGTGCCGACGCCACCACTGGCGATCACCGGCACACCGACCGCGTCGGCGACGGCACGGGTGAGACCGAGATCGAATCCGTTCTTCGTCCCGTCGCGGTCCATCGAGGTGAGCAGGATCTCCCCCGCGCCGAGCCCGGTCGCCTCGACGGCCCAGCGAACCGCATCGATGCCGGTCGGGGTGCGCCCGCCGTGGAGGTAGACCTCGTAGCCGGAGCCGTCGGCCCGCTCCTTGGCGTCGATCGCGCACACGCAGCACTGGGCACCGAACTCGGCCGCGATCTCCACGATCAGCGCAGGGCGCTGCACCGCGGCAGTGTTGACGCTGACCTTGTCGGCGCCCGCGCGAAGCATCGCCCGTGCGTCCGATGCGGCGCGGATGCCGCCGCCCACCGTGAACGGGATGAACACCTGGTCTGCGGTTCGTTGCACGACGTCGACCATCGTCGCCCGCCCGTCGCTCGACGCGGTGATGTCCAGGAACACGAGCTCGTCCGCACCGGCGAGGTCGTAGCGGGCGGCGAGCTCCACCGGATCACCGGCGTCGCGAAGGTCGACGAAGTTGACCCCCTTCACCACCCGGCCGTTGGTGACGTCCAGGCACGGGATGACGCGGGCAGCCCTCACGAGATCACCTTCACGAGATCACCTTCACGACATCACCCTCACGACAGCTCCCTCAGGGCTTCGGCGACGGTGAAGCGACCCTCGTACAACGCCGTGCCGATGATCACGCCGGCGACCCCGGGTACACCACGCAGCACGCGAAGATCCGCGAGCGAGGCGACGCCACCGCTCGCGATCACGGGGATGGTCGTCGACCGGGCCGCGGAGGTGAGTCCTTCGACGTCGGGGCCGACGAGCATCCCGTCGCGCGAGATGTCGGTGATGACGAACGCGGCCGCCGTCGGGAACCAACCGAGCGCTTCCGCCAACTGCACGCCGGACGACTCCGTCCAGCCGTGGACCGCGACCTCTCCGTTGCGATGATCGAGCCCGACGGCGACATCCACCACACGAGTGGCCTGTTCGACGAGCGACGGCTGAGCGACCGCTGCCGAACCCATGACGATCCTCGCGACACCGGCATCGGCCAGTGACTGCGCGTCGCCGACGCTGCGCACACCACCACCTGTCTGCACCTTGGCGGACCCTGCCACGGCCGCGGCGATCGCGGCGACGACCGCTCGGTTCACGGGCAAGCCGCCGCGAGCTGCATCGAGGTCGACGACGTGAATCCACACCGCGCCGCCGTCCGCGAACGCTCGCGCCACCGCAACCGGATCGTTGCCGTAGATGGTCTGCTGGTCGTAGTCGCCCTGCTGCAGACGCACCACCCGACCACCCAACAGGTCGATCGCCGGATAGAGGTCGATCATCCGGCCCGTCCGACCAACGACCGCACGAAGTTGCGCAGCAGTGCGAGACCATCGGCACCGGACTTCTCGGGGTGGAACTGCGTCGCGAACACGTTCCCGAGACGGAACGCGGCATTCACACGCCCGCCGTATTCGCACGTCGCAACCGCCACCCGCGGGTCGCACGGTACGCCGTGCAGCGAGTGCACGAAGTACACCCAGGGGTGGTCGCCGAGCGAGTGGAACATCGGATCCGGCTGGTGGAGTTGGAGCTGGTTCCACTGCATCTGCGGGCGCGGGAGCTCGTCGGTGATCCAGCGGATCGTGCCCGGGATGATGCCGAGCCCCGAGTCGGCGGGGTCCTCTTCGCTCGCGTCGAACAACATCTGCATCCCGACGCAGATCCCGAGGAACGGGCGACCACTCTGCACCGCGTCGTGACACACGGCCTCGAGGCCCTCGGTGCGCAACGCTCGCATGCACGCGCCGAACGCGCCGACGCCGGGCAGCACCACTGCGTCGGCTGCTGCGACCAAGGAGGCGTCGGCCGTCAGTCGCGCATCTGCGCCGCAGTGCTCCAGTGCCTTCTGCGCCGATCGGAGGTTCCCGATGCCGTAGTCCAGCACCGCCACGCGTGGTGCGGTCACAACACGCCCTTGGTGGATGGCACGGCCGACCCCTCGACGCGAACGGCATCGCGCAGGCAGCGCGCCAGCCCCTTGAACGTCGCCTCGATGATGTGGTGCACGTTCGTGCCATGGCAGAGGCGCACGTGCAGGGTGATGCCGGCGGCCATGGCGAAGGAGTGGATCGCGTGCTCGGCCAGCTGCGGATCGAACGGTGGGTTGCCCAGCGGTAGCACCTCGGGCATCGGCACGTCCCACACCACGAACGGACGGCCCGACAGGTCGAGGGCGATTTCCACGAGCGCCTCGTCGAGCGGGAACAGGCCGCTCGCGAACCGGCGAACGCCGGCCTTGTCGCCGAGCGCCTCGCGGAACGCCTCGCCGAGCGCGATCCCTACGTCCTCCACTGTGTGGTGGGTGTCGATATGGAGATCGCCCGTGGCCACCACCCGCAGGTCGAGACCACCATGCTTGCCGAGCTGCTCGAGCATGTGGTCGTAGAACGGGATTCCCGTACTGACAGCTACGGTGCCGCTGCCGTCGAGGTCGAGGGACAGCTCGATCGAGGTCTCCTTCGTGGTTCGAACCCGAGTTGCCGACCTGCTCATTGCAAGACCTCCGAGAGTGCGGTGAGGAACTCGTCGTTCTCCGCGGGCGTGCCGATCGTGACGCGCAGGCACCCTTCGAGCCGCGGCCAGCCCGAGCAGTCGCGGATGAGGACACTGCGGTCGACCAACCCCTGCCACACCCGGCGACTGTCCTCGCAACCGCCGCCGACTCGCGGGCGGAACAACACGAAGTTCGCGCCGCTCGGGAACACGTCGACCGGCATCGCTGCCATTGCGGCGCTGATGCGTTCGCGTTCGTCAATGATCAGCTGGACTCGCGACTCCATCTGGTCCACGAACGTGAGCGCGAGCCGACCTGCGATCTGCTTCGCCGCGTCCAGGTGATACGGCAGCACCACCTTGTGCAGCTCGTCGACCAGCCATTCCGGCCCGACGAGGTAGCCCAGCCGCGACCCGGCCATGGACCACGTCTTGGAGAAGGTTCGGCTGACGACCATCGGGACATCGTCGTCCACCAGACCCATCGCAGACCATCGCGCGAACTGTCCGTAGGCCTCGTCCATCACCAGCAGGCCGGGCCCGTTGGCAAGCACCAGATCGAGCACGGCGCGCACGTTGTGTTCGGGTTCCTCGAGGCCAGTCGGGTTGTTCGGCGAGCACAGGAACGTGACCGTGGGGCGCGATGACTCCAGCACCCGGCGGACCTCGGCGAGGTCGAGCGTGAAGTCGGCCGCTCGCTCGCCCTGCGCCACGCGGGCACCGGTGAGGCGAGCGATGTGGCCGTGGAGCTGGTAGGTCGGTTCGAACGTGGCGACCGTGCGGCCGGGGCCGGCGAACGCCAGCAGCACCGTCTGCAGCACCTCGTTGCTGCCGTTGGCGGCGAAGACCTGTTCGGGTCGCACCCCGTGGAGCGCAGCGATGCCTTCGCGGAGCTCGGTGGCGCCACGGTCCGGGTAGCGGTGCCATTCGACGCGCGAGAGCGCGGCAGCGAACGCATCGTGCCACTCCACAGGCGGGGGGAACGGCGACTCGTTGGTGTTCAGGCGGACGCGCACGTGCACCTGAGGCGAGTGGTAGCCCTCCAGGGCCCGCAGGTCGTCGCGCACGGGGACTCGGGTCACGCTCGCCACCCTACCGACGAGCCACCACTGGACACGGATGCTTTCACGGCAGACTGTCGCTATGGCCAGTAACCCCTCAGCCGCTCTCTCGGTCGTCGCGGACCACGTCGAGCGCTACCACGAACAGGTCGGGGATCTGGTCCCCCACTACCAACACACTGATCAGGCCGACATGATCAACGCCCTGGTCGAGGCGGAACGGTCACTGCGCCACGCGGCGCGGCTGGTGCGCAAAGCGGCCAAAATCGCCGCGACCAGTCACTGACGAAACGCTCCCCATGACCGCCACGGAGTGTGGCCGGCCGAAAACGCGACGACGGCCCCCGGAGGGGGCCATCGTCGGCGACACCAGGCGGCGGATCCCAGCGTCGCTTGCAAACCAGGTGGCGGGAACCTGGTCAGAACTTCATGATACACCTGATCATTGATGTAGCAAGTGACGTTGCACAGCGTCACCTCGCTTGAGCAACCCTTGACGATCGATTCCGACGGCGCGGAACTTGTGAGGCCGGACACAGGTCTTCGACCACACAGTCGCCGCAGCGGGGCTTCTTGGCGTCGCACACCCTGCGACCGTGCAGGATCGTCCGCAAGCTGAACTCGCCCCACTGTGCGCGGGGCAACAACGCACACAGTTCGGTCTCGACCTTCACCGGGTCGTCCTCGACCGTCAGCGCAAGTCTTCGGGAAAGCCTGCCCACATGAGTGTCGACGGGGAGTCCGGGGAGCCCGAAGGCAACGCTCAGCACGACGTTGGCGGTCTTGCGCCCCACCCCCGCCAGCTCGACGAGATCTTCCAACGCAGTCGGAACCTGCCCGCCGTGACGGTCGACGAGCGCCTGCGCCATGGCCATGAGGTTGCGCGCCTTGGTCTGGTAAAAGCCGGTCGACCGAACGATGTCCTCCAGCTCGCCGGGCACCGCTGCCGCCAACACGAACGGGTCCGGGTAGCGGGCGAACAGTGCGGGCGTCACCATGTTGACACGGGCGTCGGTGGTCTGGGCCGACAGGATCGTCGCGACCAACAGCTCGAACGCGTCGCGATGATCGAGCTCGCAGATGGCCTCGGGGTACTCCTCGGCGAGCCGCTCGGCAATCGCCTTCGCCCGACCCTTCGGTGTGCGTGGCGTGCCCATTGCGGGGAGGCTAGACATCCCAGGGCCCCAAGGTGTCAAGCGGCTTGTTGGTTTTCTTTCGCGGGTGCGGGTTGGCGGTGGGACCAGGCCGTGTGCTCGTTGATGCGCCTGCATGGCATGGCCCGGCCGATGCATCCGCCGGCGGGTCCGCACCACGATCCCAGGACCTGACGGGTACACGATCCCGGACCTTGTTGGTCGAGGGTTCACACCCGGCAACCCCGATGTCGCTTGGTGTCAAGACATCACCTACATCCCGACCGGTGAAGGCTGGCTCTACCTCGCCTCGGTGATCGACATCGGTTCGCGCCGGCTGCTCGGCTACTCGATGGCCGACCACATGCGCACCGAGCTCGTGACCAGTGCGCTCGACATGGCGATCATCGCCCGCGCCGGTCACGTCGCCGGTGTTGCTTCCACCAGTTGAATCCATCCAATACACCTCGAACGACTACCTCGATCACTGCCAACGCCACCAGCTGCGACCCTCCGTCGGGCGGGTGGCAACGTGTTTCGATCACGCCGTTGCCGAGTCGTTCTGGGCCTCGCTCAAACGCGAATGCCTCCAAGGTCGCGTCTTCGCGACACGTGCCGAAGCCCGCCGGAGATCTTCACCCGGATCAACTGGTACAACTCGTCGAGACTGCATTCCAGCCTCGACTACACCCCGCCCACCCGCTGGGAACAGCAACACCAACAAGCGTCATAACCACCGTCCGGTCAACGGGGAGATGCCCAGTTAGGTCACCGGCGACCATTAGCCTCGCAGCGATGGTGCGCCTCCGGACCCTGCGAGCCCTGTCGTTCAGCGACCTCGACGTAATTCGCGGCTTCCTCACCGAGGCCCACGCGCTGGACTGCGCCCAGCTGAGCGATCACCTCCACACGGATCTCGAACAAGGCCCGCGCGACGGATTCGTCGCGGTGCTCGCTGAGGACGAATCGGGTGTG
>JAYVMH010000157.1:0-3555 GCA_043759015.1 Actinomycetota bacterium | reverse complement strand
GCGTCGCGCCGGAGCGCTTCGTTGCGATCGCCGTCGCGGCGGTCGTGTGCGCGATCGGTCGCTCGATCGCCGGCGAGATCATCGTGGCGCTCGTCGCCGTCGTCTACAGCATGATGCAGGCGATCACCTGGCATCATGTCCGCGCCGTCCACCCCACGGCCGACCGGCCCTGACCCCACTCGCAAGGAGGAAGGCAAATCATGTCGAACGATGACGCGTCGGACACGATGTTCGGGGGTTCGGTGGCAGAGATCTACGAACGGCACCTCGTACCCCTCATCTTCCAGCCCTATGCCGCCGACCTCGCCGACCGCGCCACGCGATTGCCGCTCACGTCGCTGCTCGAGATCGCTGCCGGCACCGGGGTGGTGACCCGCGCGTTGGCGGCGGCGCTCCCCGAGTCCGTCGCGATCACGGCGACGGATCTGAGCGTGGCGATGATCGAACAGGCTCGGGTCGTGGGCACGTCGAGGCCCGTGACGTGGAGGGCCGCCGACGTGATGCAGCTCCCGTTCGACACTGGCACCTTCGACGCAGTCGTGTGCCAGTTCGGCGTCATGTTCTTCCCGGATCGGCCGGCCGCGTACGCGGAGGTCGCCAGAGTGCTGAAGCCCGGCGGGGTGTTCCTGTTCAACGCGTGGAACGCGATCGAACACAACGAGTTCGCCGACGTCGTGACGGCCGCCGTGCGCGCCTGCTTCCCCGACAACTCGCCGCAGTTCGTCGCCCGCATTCCCCACGGGTACTTCGACACAGCGCAGATCCTGCGCGACCTCGATGCCGGTGGATTCGGGTCGAGTGCGGTGGTCGAACGGGTCGACGCGTTCAGCCGAGCGTCCACGGCCGACGTGCCCGCCATCGCGTTCTGTGAGGGGACGCCGTTGCGCCACGAGATCGAGGCGTGCGGTGAGCCGTCGCTTGCCCAGGTGACCGAGGCGGCTGCCGCGGCGGTGGCTCGCCGCTTCGGTCCGACGGACATCGAGGGGGCCATGAGCGCCTTCGTCGTCACGGCCATCAGGCCGTAGTCGAACCCGCCGCCGTCAGAGCAGACCGCGACGGTTGCTGCGCAACGCGGTGAGCTCCGTGGTGAGCAGGGCAATGTGCTCGCCCTCCTCGGCGGCGAGCTCGCGGTAGAGCTCTCTGGCGGCGGGCGAGGCGTCCTTCACGCAGGTGCGGAAGAACTCCTCGGCTCGTTGTTCGAGCGTGAGCGCCAGTGCCAGCAGATCCAGCGGGTCGCTCGGCGGACGCAGCGCGCCAGCCTGAAGGGTACCAGGGTGCAGGTCGCCGGTTCCTTCGTCGGGTGCGGTGAGGTGATAGCGGCGCACGAGCGTGTCGATGTGCTCGCGCTCCATGTTCGCGAGGCGCTGGAACATGTCGTGGAGCTCCTCGTCGCTCGTGTGCTTGGCTGCGGCGATGTAGAAGTCGCGGCCTCCGAGCTCGATCTCGAACGCCTTGCGCACGGCGTCCATCGCCTCGTCGGGCACGGCAGTCGACGCTTCTATCGGCTGCAGCGTGCCCCCGCACGCGGGGCAGCGCCCGTAGGGGAACGCGAAACCTTCGCTGCGCTTCGCGCACGCGGTGCACTTCCACGCGACCACGGAGTCCGCACAGCAGATGCCGTCCTCGTCGCCCTCGTCGACCGGGCGGTGGCATCGTGGGCACACGTGCGCGGCGGAGGCGTCGTCCGTTGCGGGCATCGTGCCGCGGTCGAGGTACTCGAGGATCGCCGCGGCGGCTCGTCGACCGGCACCCATCGCGAGGACCACCGTGGCGCCACCGGTGACGATGTCGCCGCCTGCGAACACGCCGGGGATGCTCGTCGCCTGCGACACGGGATCGGCAGCGACGTAGCCACGCGAGTCCAGTTCGAGGCCCTTGGTGTTGCGCGTGATGATCGGGCTCGGGTTGGTGCCGAGCGCAACGATCACCGTGTCGCACGCCACCTCGAACCGATCACCCGTGGGCATCGGCTTGCGTCGGCCGTGGTCGTCGGGCTCGCCGAGCTCCATCCGCTCGACCATCAGCGCCCGCACGGCGCCGCGATCATCGGTCAGCACCTCCACCGGGTTGTGCAGGAAGAGGAAGCCGATCCCTTCCTCCTCCGCATGGTGCAGTTCCTCGGCTCGGGCCGGTGCTTCCGCGCGGGTGCGGCGGTACACGCATCGAACGTCGGCGCCCAGTCGTTTGGCGACGCGCAGACAGTCCATCGCGGTGTTCCCCGCACCCACGACGACGACGTCCTTGCCGATGCCGACCGGCGTGTCGATGTCGGGGAAGCGATCGCCCCCCATCAGGTTCACCCGGGTCAGGAACTCGTTCGCGCTCACCACCCGTCCGGCGTTCTCGCCGGGGATCCCGAGGAACGACGGCGCGCCGGCCCCCACACCGAGGAACACCGCGTCGAAGCCACGCATGTGCAACAGGTCGTCGACCGTGAACGTGCGGCCGACCACCTTGTCGGTCTCGATGTGCACACCCAGGTCCGCCAGGCCGGCGATCTCTCGGTCGATGATCTCGCGCGGGAGCCGGAACGACGGAATGCCGTAGCGCAGCACGCCGCCGGTGACGTGCAGTGCCTCCAGCACCGTCACCTCCACCCCGGCACGGGCGAGGTCGGCGGCGCAGGCCAGCCCCGACGGACCGGACCCCACGACGGCAACGCGCTTGCCGGTCGGCGGTGCGATCTCGGGGCGCTGCACCTTGCCGTGGTCGCCGACGAATCGTTCCAGCCGGCCGATGCCGACCGGTTCCATCTTGCGGGCGATCACGCACTGGCTCTCGCACTGCGATTCCTGCGGGCACACCCGTCCGCACACCGACGGCAGGATGTTGGCCTCGCGGATCACCTCGAGCGCGCCGTCCACGTCCTTCACCAGCAGGTGGCGGATGAAGCGCGGGATGTCGATGCTCACCGGGCAGCCGGAGATGCACGTCGGTCGACTGCACTGCAAGCAGCGCTCGGCCTCGCGCATCGCCTCCGACAGCGAGTAGCCGAGTGTCACCTCGTCGAACGTGCGTGAGCGGGCCTCGGGGTCGCGCTCGGGCATCGGCACCTTCGTCGGTTCGATCTCGCGCAGCTTCTTGTAGGTGCGTCGACCTTCCACGAACAGCTTCTGCTCCACCTGGCAGCGATGCTCGTAGTCCGACGCGGCAGCGTGCTCTTCGTCGGTGAAACGGCGCTGCCTCATGAGCAGCTCGTCGAAGTCGACGCAGTGCGCGTCGAAGTCGGGTCCGTCGACGCAGGCGAATCGTGTGACGCCGTCCACGCTCACGCGGCACGAGCCGCACATGCCCGTGCCGTCCACCATGATCGTGTTCAGCGAGACGACGGTGTGCACGCCCGAAGGTCGGGTGGCCTCGCCGCAGGCGCGCATCATGACCATCGGCCCGATCGCCACCACGAGGTCGGGTCGGTCGTTCGCAACCACGTCGGCAAGTGCGTCGGTGACGAGTCCCTGCCGGCCGGCGCTGCCGTCGTCGGTGCAGATGATCAGCTCGTCGGCCCACTCGCCGAGTCGGTCCTGCCAGAAGCTCAGTGCTGCACTGCGGAACCCG
>JAYVMH010000156.1:0-3558 GCA_043759015.1 Actinomycetota bacterium | reverse complement strand
GCGCCGAAGTCGTTGTACTCGTTCATCATCTGGGCCCAATCCTCCGGTGTACCCGCGGATTCGGCTTCAGCGGGGCCGTAGATGAGGGCTGCATATCGGGGCATCGGATCCTCCAGTGGTGTGCACCCCGGGATGGGGTGTCGCAGAGTCGACGAACCAGCATCCCCGATTTCGACACAGCTGTGAAGACCCCCCACCGTTCTGGGTCGCCTCCGTGCCATCGGAGCTTCTGGGTCTGGATCGTCCCATTTGGGTATCTGAGGCGATTTGGAACGATCGAGACCCAGGAACCTACGGGGCCACGAACCAGCCTTTCACTTCAGCCGGCCCGCTCCCATTAGGAGTGGATGGCGAAGACGGTGGCGGGGGCGGCCGGGAGGTGGTCGGGGAGCTCGATGCGCAGTTCGCCGTCACGCCAGACGTGGGGCAACGCGCGGGCGTTGCCGAGCATGCGGACTTCGGCTCCCTCTCCGAGCGAGGCGACGGGGAGACGGACCTCATCGGCGGGCGCGCCCTTGACGATCGCGAAGGTGGTCTCGCCGCGATGCGTAAAGCCGACCGCGCGGCCGTCGGCGGTGGTTGCAGACCCACCGGCGGTCGTGCCGTAGATGGCGTCGCCGTTCACCCGCAGCCACCAACCGAGCGCCGTCAACCGCACGACCTGCGCCATCGGGATCTGGCCGTCGGCCGATGGTCCCACGTTCAACAGCAGGTTGCCGCCACGCGACACGATGTCGGCGAGCATCCAGATGTTGTCGTCCACGGTCGGGAACGTGGCCTCGTTCTCCATCCTGTTGTACCCGAAGCTGCGACCGATGCCGCGGCACACCTCCCACTTGTTGGCGCCGGCCGTGGTGCTGTACTCGGGGGTGGTGAAGTCGGCGTGCATGGTGCCTTGGGCGACGGCGAGCATGTTGAAGCGGTCGTTCACCACACCGTCGGGCACCGCGGCGTAGTAGTCGCCGATGATGTCGCTCGGGTCGAGGTTGAACGGCCATCCGATGTCGTTCCACAACACACTCGGCGCGAACCGCTCCACGAGCTCGTGCACGTGAGCCGTCGCGTAGCTCGCGTACTCCGCGCTCGACGGGATGCCGGTGAACAGGCTGGCGAGGTCCTTCACCGGCGGCGGCTGAAACGTCCAGTCGAGACCACCGGAGTAGTAGGTGCCGAACCGCATACCCTTCGCCCGCACGGCGACAGCCAGTTCACGAATGTGGTCGCGTTCGGCCATCCAGCCGTCGCGGTGCGGGTTCGGCACACCGCTGCGCCACATGAGGAAGCCGTCGTGATGCTTGGTCACCGGCACCACGTACCGCGCCCCGGCCATCTCGAAAAGATCGACCCAACTCGCCACGTCGACATCACGCGAGCGCTCGCGGAACTCCTCGACGAAGCTCTGGTACGTGCGATCGCCGTACGTCGACGCGTGATGCGCTGCCGTCGGACTGCCTTCGAGCGACCACGAGTTCAGGTACCACTCGGTGTACGGGCTCCACTTGAAGATCTCGGCCCAATCACCGGCCCGGAACAGGTCGCCCATGTCGCGATCAACGGGTGCATAGCACGGCACCGCGTACGGTCCCCAGTGGATGAAGATGCCGAACTTGGCCTCGTCGTACCACCGCGGGAGCGGGCGACCTTCGAAGGGATACGAGCTCATCGCCGCACACTAGAGAGCGTTGACGACGTCCAAGTGACGGAGCTTGTCGGGGTTGATCACCAGTCGGATGTTGTCGACCCGCCCCTCGTGGTCCTCCAACACGACTACACACCACGCCGCACCGTTGCGACGCATGAGGAGGCCCGGCTCGTTGTTCACCGTGTGGAACTCGAGCGTCGCGTCCGACGGCAACCGCTTGACGATGTTCGCCAGCAACCGCCCGACGCGGAACACCCCGCGCACCGCACGACGAGCGGCGTGCACGGCGGCGCCACCGTCACTGACCATCACGACGTCGTCGCTGAGCACCTTGCGAAACTCGTCGAGGTCGCCGATCGTGCAGGCCGCGACAAAGGCGTGCACCATCTCGTCCGTTGCCCGCACAGGGTCGAATTGACGACGCCCCTCTCGCACGCGCGCCGCGCACGCGACGCGATCTGTCGACACGCCTCCTCGCTGCGGCCGACGATGGGCGCGATCGCGGCGAACGGTTCATCGAACACCTCGGCGAGGAGGAACACGGCGCGCTCCACCGGGCCCAGCCGCTCGAGCACGGTGAGGAAGCCGAGCGTCAGCGACTCGACGAGCGCCGCCGAATCCGCCGGGTCGTCAGCGTCGGTGAGCACCGGCTCGGGCAACCACGGCCCGACGTACTCCTCCCGTTCCGCCAGGGGTGTCCGTGGGTGTTCACCGAAGTGCACCGACGTACAAACTTAGGTGCTCTGAGCAGGTCTTTCGTTGCGTGGACGTCCACCGGTGTCGTACGCTATCCGACGAGCGTTGCTCCTCCGGTTGCTCCCTTTTTCGGGGTCGTTGCTCCCGGGTAGCTCCCGGCTCAGGGCACATTCCGGAGGGATTCGAACCCATGGCTCGCAAGGCTGCTGGCAAGCGAACGACGAGCGCCGACGGGGACCGTGAGGGTCCACGGCAAGGCCTCGAACGGCGAGGGCTCGATCTACCGCGACGCCGGTGGTGCGTGGCGGGCGACCTACACGGTGGCCGGTGAGACCCGGCCGCGACGAGTGCGCGGCAAGACGCGCGAGGAAGCTCTGGCCCGTCGGGCGGCGAAGCTCGAAGAACTGGCGCAGACGATGTCGGGCACGTTCCACCGCGACACGACCGTCGCCGAGCTGGCGGCGTGGTGGCTCGACACGGTGGCCCGCCATCGCGTGCGGCCGTCGACGTTCGGCAAGTACACGAGCCGCGTCGCGAAGATCACCGCGACGTTGGGCGTGATGGCGGCGCGGTCGGTGAAGGCCGAGCACGTCGCGCGCTGGCAGTCGGAGCTGTTGAAGGGCGGACTCGCGTCTGGCACGGTCGGCGACCTTCGGGTCGCGCTGCACATGGTGATGGAGCAGGGCGTGATCCACGAACTGATCGCCGCGAACCCCGTCGATCGGGTGGCCGCGCCGAAGGTAGTGCGGTCCGCGAAGCGGGCGTTGGTGTCGGGCGATGCACGTCGGCTCATCGAAGCCGCGTCGTCGGATCGGTTGGGCGCGGCTGTGGCACTCCTATTCGTGCAGGGCTGGCGCGTGTCAGAGGTGCTCGGACTCGCCTGGGAAGACCTCGACCTCGATGCCGGCGTCGCGGTGGTGCGTCGTGCGGCCGTGTACGTGGACAAGGTCGGCATGGTCCTCGGCCCGACGAAGAACGCCGGCGCTGCGGGAACCCATCACCTCTCGGCCGGGGTGTTGGAACAACTGCGCGCGCGGCGCAAAGCCCAGGCGGTCGAGCAGCTCTCGATCGGTGAGCACTGGCCGACGCACACCTACGAAGGTCAGCGCGTGTCGCTGGTGTTCACCAACATCGACGGCGGCCTGGTGAACCGGCAAGCCGTGGCGAAGGCCGTCACGAAGGCGGCCGAGCGTGCGGGGCTGGACGCTGCAGGGCTGGCG
>JAYVMH010000155.1:0-7771 GCA_043759015.1 Actinomycetota bacterium | reverse complement strand
CGGAGGGTCACCTCCTCATCGAGGACGTGCCCGGCGTCGGCAAGACCAGCCTCGCCAAGGCGCTCGCGGCATCCATCGACTGCACCTGGAAGCGCGTGCAGTTCACCCCCGACCTGTTGCCCGCCGACCTCGTAGGCGTCAGCGTGTTCCAGCGGGCCACCGAATCCTTCGTCTTCCAGCCCGGCCCGCTGTTCGCCAACATCGTGCTCGCCGACGAGATCAACCGAGCATCACCCAAGACCCAGTCGGCGCTACTGGAGGCGATGGAAGAACGCCAGGTGAGCGCCGACGGTGTCAGCCACCCGTTGCCGGAACCGTTCATGGTGGCCGCCACGCAGAACCCGGTGGAGCAGGAAGGCACGTATCGGCTTCCCGAGAGCCAGCTCGACCGCTTCCTCATGCGGCTGTCGCTCGGCTACCCCGGGCGCGACGCCGAAGTGGCGATCCTGGACTCCAACGGCGCCGCGGATGCGCTGCACGCGCTGCGACCCGTGGTGAGCTCGGCCGAGATCCTGGGGATGTGCCAGGCCGTGCGCACCGTCCACATCGCACCCGTGCTGAAGGGCTACATGGTCGACCTGTCGGAAACGAGCCGCAGTCACCCCGGCCTCCTCCTCGGGCTCTCACCACGCGCCACGTTGCAACTCGCCCGCGCCACACGGGCGCGCGCCGCGACAAATGGCCGCGACTATGCGATCCCCGACGACGTCAAGGCCGTGAGCGTGCCGGTGCTGGCGCACCGCATGATGCTCCGCCCGGACGCGGCATCGAGGGGGCTCGTCCCCGAGGTCGTCGTCAACGACCTCTTCGCGGCTGTTCCGGTACCGGCGGGTCGCTGATGCCCACTCGCCACGGCTGGACGACGCTCGTGGCCGCGGCGGGGTCCTTCACCGTCGGCCGGCTGTTCGGCCTCGTGGAGCTGTACGTGTTCGGCGTGGCGCTCCTCGGTGTGCTCGCCGCTGCCGTCATCACGGTCAACCGACAGCTCCCCACGCTGCAGGTACGACGCGTCGCGCGACCGCAGCTGGTGTCAGTGGGCGAACCGGCGCGGGTCGACATCCAGATCGCCAACCTCGGCCACCGGCGCACACCGAGGCTGAAGCTGTGGGAGCCAGTCGGCGAGCGTGGTGGCGCGCCGATGCAGCTGGCTCCCCTTCTCGGAGGCGACGCAGCAACAGCCGCCTACCGCGTCCCTTCGTCGCAACGCGGCGTGTTGCGCACCGGGCCGCTGCGGGCCGAGCACACCGATCCGCTCGGTCTGTGCCGCAGGGTCACCATCCTTGCCGGCAGCGGTGAGGTGTTGGTCGTGCCCGAGCGGGTGCCGCTCGCGTTCCCCGGGCTCACCAGCAACGGTCGCCTCGGCGAACACTTGCGGATGAAGTCGTGGGGGCAGACCGGCAACGAGTTCCACTCCCAGCGTGAGTACATCCCCGGCGACGACCTGCGGCGGATCAACTGGAAGTCATCGGCGCGTGTCGGCGACCTGATCGTGCGCGAGACCGCGGTCGAAGGGGTGCGGCGTTGTGTCGTGGTGCTCGACACGCTGGCCGACGACTACGACGACGACGGCTTCGAGCGAGCGGTCGTCGCCGCGGCGAGCATCGTCGCCGGCGCCGCGCCGTCCGGCATCAGGACACGACTGGTCGCGCCGGGCATCGACCTGCGCGGCCCCGACGTTGCCCATGAGTCACTGCGCTGGCTTGCCACGGTGGACACCGGCGCGAGCGTCGTCGACCACCTTGCGACCGGACGCACCAGCAGCGACGGCCTCGGCCTGCTCGCCGTCGTCACCACCTCGCCCACCTCGAAGGCTGCCCAGGCAGCCCGAGCCGGCGCCGCGCCCGACGAGACCCTCGTCATCGTCTCCACGATGACGGCCCCGAACAGCGGCAGCCGCTTCATGGTCGACGGCACCTCGTTGGCGTCGCTGCAGCAGGGTTGGAACCAACTCGTGCTCGGCGCAGGGACGGTGATGCGATGAGCGTCGCCGCCAACGACCGCAACGACCGACTCTCCGAGGCGCACCCGGCGGCGACGCTGTGCCTCACGTTGCTCACGTGCGTCACCGTGATCGGTCTCTGCCGAGTGTTCGCCGGCTGGGACTACCTGAAGCCGATGCTCGTCGTCGCCATCGGAGTCCACTCGGTGGCGTTCGCCCTGCGGCTGTTCCGAGCTCCGCTGTGGGTGTCGATCCCTGCGCTGCTGCTCTCGATCCTCGGGATCATCGGCATCGTCTACTACAGCGACACCCTTTCGTTCTTCCTGCCCACCGGCTCGACGATCGACAACATCAGGATCGACCTCCGCCTCGTGGTGAAGGAGTTCGCCTCGGCAGTCGCGCCGGTGCCCGGGGAGGGCAGCTTCGCGACCTCCACCGCTGGGCTGATCGCCACCGCAGTGATCCTCGCCGACACGTTCGCGTTCCGCGCCTTCGGGCGCGTCGAAGCAGTGGTGCCCACCGGCGTGATCTTCGTGTTCACGTCGGCCCTCGGCGTCAACAACCACCGCGTGGCGACCGCCGTGCTCTGGATCGGCGCTGCACTGCTGACGATTGCGATGCTGCGCTTCGACCACGCCGACCAGGAGACGAGCTGGATGGGATCGCGGTCGTTCACGTTGGCCGCAGCGCTGCCGGCGATCATCCTCACCGTCGGCGTGAGCGCTATCGCGGCAGGCGCAGTCGGCCCGCGGCTTCCCGGTGCCGGCGAGAAGGCCCTGATCGACACCCGACATCGACAGGGGGGGATCACCGAAGTGCTCAGTCCGCTGGTCGACATCCGTGCCCGGATGAAGAACCACGGCAACTCCGAGCTGTTCACGGTCCAGAGCTCCAACGGCGCGCACTACTGGCGGGAGATCGGGCTCCCCAACTTCGACGGCAACTCGTGGTCGCCACCACACGAAGATCTCTTCCCGATGGGCGATCGCAGTGGCGACGTGCTCCAGCCCGGCTCGTCGGTGTCGCAGCTGTACACGATCGAGTCGTTGGGCGGCAGCCTCGTGCCGGCCGCGTACCACCCCGCCAGCGTGTCCGACGGTCGGGTCTACTGGGCGGGTTCCACGCAGAGCCTCGTGCTCGCCGACGACAGGGTGTTGCAGCGAGGCGACACGCTGCAGGTGACCTCGGTGGTGGCCACGCCCACGCCGGAGCTGCTGCGCAACTCGAGCACGGCGCAGACCGATCCGGTGTACTACTCGCTGCCCGCGGGGCTGCCGCGAACGGCGCTCGATGCGGCGCGACTCGTCACGGTCGGTCAGGCCACCGCCTACGACAAGGTGATGGCGATCCAGGCCTGGTTCCAGAACAACTTCCGCTACGACCTCACGGTGCAGCTCGGCAACAGCAACGACGCGATCGCCGCGTTCCTGCGGGACAAGCGTGGCTTCTGTCAGCAGTTCGCCGGCACGTTCGCGGTGATGGCCCGCTCGCTCAACATCCCGGCGCGCGTGGCGGTCGGCTACACCCAGGGCGACCTCCTCAGCGACGGGCTCTACCACGTGTTCGGACGTCACGCCCACGCCTGGCCGGAGGTGTGGTTCGACAACGTCGGTTGGGTCGCGTTCGAGCCGACGCCGAGCCGGGGCAACCCGGACGCCGTGCTGTACACCGGACTGCAACCGAACCAGGACAACACCGGCGGCACCAACAATCAGGGCCAGACCGGCCAGACCACCCCGCCATCCACCACGATCCGGGGTGGCAAGGGACCGGGCGACCCCGACGTGAGCACCACGCTCCCCCACAAGGGCGGCGCCGGCGGTGCCACGACGACCACCCTCCACAAGGTGGCGGGAGGCGGCTCGCGCAGCTTCTCGGCGGTGCCGATCGTGATGTTCGCCATGATCGTGCTCCTCGCACTCTGGGTCCTGCTCGCACCACGCTTCCTGCGCATGGTCAACCGGTCTCATTCCCGAGCGGCACGCGATCGAGTGGCATCCACCTGGGTGCGCGCGTGCAACCTTCTCTCACTCGCCGGGGCGCCTCCGATCGGCGGCGCCACACCACTGGAGTACGCCTCAGTGGCGAGAGATGCGACCGGGGTCGACGAGGGCATCCTGCGCGAGCTCGCCGTCCAGGTGACCAGGGCGGTCTACTCGCCGAAGGGTGTCGACGAGGTCGTTGCCACGCAATGCGAACGACTCGAGGACGAGGTCGACGCGATGTGCAAGCTGCGAATCCCCTTCGCGCTCCGCGTCCGTGCGCTGCTGGATCCGCGGATGATGCGGCGCCGCATCGCCGGCTGAACGCGCCGGACCAATGGCCCGGTCAGTCGTCGGCGCGGTGCTGGCTGAAGCGGCCGCGCACACTGTCGGTGAGGTGGCCGATGCCGGCTTCACCGAGCGAACGAGCGTGCCGCTCGCAGATCAGTCCGGTGGCGACCGCACCGACGAACGCGACGAACGAAAGGTACGGACTGACCGACAGGAGGGCGACGGTGAGCACCAAGCACCCGACCGCGCCGATCGCGGAGAGGACGAGCACACGCTGATTCCCGTGCGGACGAGGATGCAGGTTGCGCCCGAAACCAGGGTCGCGTTGAAGCTGCTCTTCGATCTGGCGGAGAATCCTCTGTTCGTCTTCGGAGAGCGGCATGGAGAGCTCCTGAGCGTTGCTTCGTGCATCATCGCAGAATTCAGCGGGCGAGACAACGCGCGACCTCACTCGGGTTCATGATCCGGCCCCCACTGCTGGGCACCCTTGCGCACCAGGCGCAACGCACCGTTGGACACCGCGCTCGCTGGGCCGATTGCAGACGTACCGAATCGTGTCCGGATCGCGTCGACGGTCTCCTCCGCGGCTCGCCACTCGTCGGTGGTGGCCGGCGCCGGCCGGTCGAGGGGTGCGAGCAGTTCGTCGAGCGACAGTTGCTCGGCCGGCGTGCCGAAGTTGCTGGCGCTGACGCCCAACAATCGCACGCCAGGTGAGGGGTCGACCGCATCGAGGAGCGGTTCGACCGCGGCGATGATCGCGTGGGCGGTGTGCACAGGCGAAGGAACCGTGGTGGAGCGCGTGATGGTGTGGAACCCCGCGAAGCGCACCTTCAGCGACAACGTCCTGGCACCGGTGCCGTGCGCTCGCAATCGCGTGGCCACCCCGTCCGCCAACCGCACGAGCTCGCGCACCAGTTCGTCGCGGGTGTGCCGGTCGGTGCTGAACGTCTCCTCGTGACTGATGCTCTTCATTCCGCGATCCACCTCGACGGGGCGGTCGTCACGCGCCCAACTGAGCTCGTGCAGGTGACGCCCGTGCGACTTGCCGACGGCCGCGACGATGGCCGCCTCGTCGAGCTCGGCGAGATCGCCCACCGTCTTCACACCGAGGCGGGCGAGCCGCTCGAGCGTTGCCGGGCCGACGCCCCACAGCGCCTTCACCGGCAGCGGGTGCAGAAAGGCGAGCTCGTCGCCCGGGCGCACCTCCCCGACGCCGGGGCCCGGGAGCACCCTGTCGGGTAGCGCGATCGGCTTCGCCGCCTTGGAGGCGAGCTTGGCGAGGAACTTGTTGGGCGCGACGCCCACGCTGCAGTCCAGTTCGAGCCTTGCCCGGACCTCGCGACGTAGCAGCATGGCGATCTGGACGCCGTCGCCGAACAGGCGGACCGAGCCGGTGACGTCGAGGAACGCTTCGTCGAGCGCGAGCGGCTCGATCAACGGGGTCACCGATTGGAAGATCTCGTGGACCTGCGTGCTGACGCGCGCGTACAACTCGTGGTCGCCGGGCAGGAACACCGCCTGTGGGCACAGCCGGCGGGCACGGCTGCTCGGCATTGCGGAGAACACACCGAAACGCCGAGCCTCGTACGCCGCCGCCGCGATCACGCCGCGTGGTCCGGTTCCCCCGACGACGACCGGTCGACCGAGGAGGTCGGGACGTCTGCGCAGTTCCACGCTCACGTAGAACGCATCCATGTCGACGTGCAGGATCGTGCGCGTCATGTCAGGCGCTCGACGCGGGTCCGGTCGCGATGTGTGCCGTGCAGCGCGAACCGGTAGTGAGCCGGAACAGCACCCTGCAACCAATCGATGACAGGCGTCTGCACCCAGGCCGGGCTCGCCGTGAGGAGGTCGGGGGCTTCGGAAGCGCCGACGTGACGCACCGCTTCCACAATCCCGTCGGGATCGGCGAGCACCACCTCGCCTTCCACACCGGTGGTCTCCCACGCCTCCACGCGCAGCCGCCATCCCATGTCGGGCGCATCGACCGTCACCGTGTAGCAACGACTGGCCCACCCGGTGACCACCAGCCCGGTCTCTTCGCGCACCTCGCGGGCAAGACCCTCGAGCAACGTCTCGCCGTCGTCGATCACGCCACCCGGCGGCGTCCACTCCAACGATTGATCGCGTCGGCGATTGCAGACCAGGACCAGACCGTCCTCGTGCCGGATGAGGGCACCACCGACCAACCAACGACGCACGGTCTCAGTGTGCCACGACCCTCGACGCGGCCGCTCAGCCACCGAGAGCACGACGACGGCGGCGCCCGCGGAAGTCGCTCACCCACAGCCGGGCCACCAGCACCATCGCTTCGCGGATGATGCCGTGCGACATCTTGGAGGCGCCCTCGGTGCGGTCCTTGAAGCTGATCGGGAACTCCACGACCTTGCCGCCCTGGCTGACGAGGCGATAGGTCATCTCCACCTGGAACCCATATCCCTCGGCCTGCACCGTTTCGAACTCCATCCGCTCCAACGCGGCCGAGCTGTAAGCCCGGTAGCCGGCCGTCGCGTCGTTGATCGCGAGACCGAGCACCCCGGCCGCGTATCGGTTCCCCCAGCGAGACAGCGAGCGCCGGCGCTTGGGCCAGTTCACCGTGAGCCCGCCGGGGACGTAGCGGCTGCCGATCGCCAGATCGGCGCCGTGCTCGACGTTGGTGATCAGCGCGGGGAGCATCGCTGGATCGTGTGACAGGTCGGCGTCCATCTGGACGCAGATCTCGGCGCCGTCGTCGATCGCCCGCCGCAGACCGGCACGATATGCATGCCCGAGCCCCTGCTTGTCGATGCGACGCATCACGTCGATGTTGCCGAGCTCGGCCGACAGGCGCTCGGCGAGGTCGGCCGTACCGTCGGGGCTGCCGTCATCGACCACGAGCACCCGTGCCGCCGGCATCACCGCGCGCACCTCGCGCAACAGGCGCTCGATGTTCTCGATCTCGTTGAACGTGGGGACCACCACCGTTGCGCGCACGGTCGACGAGCCTACGCTGGCAGCGTGACCGACGAACAACGGCCCCTGTCCGCGCTTCCCTCCCCAGCCGCACGAGTCGCCGCGTTCGCGGCGATCATCCTCGGCGGCCTTGCCGGCGGGCTGATCGGTTACACGCTGGTCAAGCTCCAGTGCCAAGGCTCGTGCGACACGCCGAAGGGACTCGGGCTGCTCGTCGGTGCATTCCTCGCGGCTGTCGGGATGTCGATCGTCGCCGTCCTGGTGCTGCGCGCGCTCGGCGAGTGGAAGCAGATCGAGCAGCGCGAACGGTCCGGCCGCGGGTGACGGTCCCACACGATGAACTGCTGGACCTGGCCGTCGATCTCGCTCGCCGTGCGGGGCGGATGGTGCGCGACGGCCGAGCGGCGCAGGGGGTGACGGCCGCGGCCACGAAGTCGTCCGCGACCGATGTCGTCACCGAGTTCGACCGGGCGAGCGAGATGCTCATCGCCGACGGGATCGCCTCCGCCCGCCCGCGCGACGGCATCGTCGGCGAGGAGGGCACGAGTACGGCGGGCACGTCGGGGATCCACTGGTTGGTCGATCCCATCGACGGCACCACCAACTT
>JAYVMH010000154.1:0-7787 GCA_043759015.1 Actinomycetota bacterium | reverse complement strand
ACGTGCAGCTGATGAGCCGCCTGTGCGACCTCGCGGCGCGATGGCTGCGGTCGCAGGGCAGGGGCTACTACACCATCGCCTCGGCGGGGCACGAGAGCAACGCCGCGATCGCGATGGGGTTGCGCGCCACGGACCCGGCCCTGCTCCACTACCGCAGCGGCGGCTTCTACCTCGCCCGGGCCGGTGTCGAGGGGATACGCGACATCCTGTCGGGGGTGGTCGCCGCCGCCGGTGAGCTGATGGCAGGCGGGCGCCACAAGGTGCTCGGCCGCCACGACCTCGCGGTCATCCCGCAGACCTCGACGATCGCGTCGCACCTGCCGCGTGCGGTCGGGGTCGCGTTCGCGATCGGTCGCGCACCTCGGCTCGGCGTGCACAGCCCTTGGCCGGCCGACTCCTTGGCGGTGTGCTCGTTCGGCGATGCCTCGGCCAACCACGCCGTCGCGACCGGAGCGATCAACACGGCCCTGCACTGTGCGCACCAACGGCTGCCGCTGCCGTTGCTGTTGGTCTGCGAGGACAACGGGCTCGGGATCAGTGTGCGCACCCCGGCCGGCTGGATCGAATCGGTCTACTCGGATCGTCCGCACCTGCGCTACGCGGTCGTCGACGGCACCGAACCGGAGGCCGTGCTCGCCACCGCGCGCGAGCTCGGCGACTGGGTGCGGACCCAGCGGCGTCCCGCGTTCTTGCACCTGCGGACGGTGCGGTTCGGCGGCCACGCGGGCACCGATGTCGAGTCGGCGTATCGCACCCCGGCCGAGATCCGCGACGACGTCGCCCGCGACCCCGTGCTCGCCACGGCCCGCCGGCTCGTGGCCAGTGGCCGTCACTCGCCCGAGTCGTTGTTGGCCCGCCACGACGAACTACGCGACTACGTGTACTCGATGGCCGACTCGGTGGCCAAGCGGCCGCAGTTGCAAACCGCCGAGGAGGTGATGGCGCCACTGGCCCCCCGGCGACCGGCGGAGGTGGCGAGGGCCGCGGTGCGATCCAACGACGCGACGGACCCCACGCCGCTCACGCTCGCCCAGGCAATCAACGCCACCCTCGCCAGCCTGCTGCGCGACCGACGCGACGTCTTGCTCTTCGGTGAGGACGTCGCGGCCAAGGGTGGGGTGTACGGCGTGACCAAGGGGCTGCTCGCCCAGGCCGGCGCGGCCCGCGTGTTCGACACCCTGCTCGACGAGACATCGATCCTCGGGCTGGCGCTCGGCGCGGCCGTCAGTGGGTTCCTCCCGATCGCCGAGATCCAATACCTCGCCTACCTCCACAACGCGGAGGACCAGCTGCGCGGCGAGGCGGCCACGCTGTCGTTCTTCTCAACCGGCCAGTACCGCAACGGGATGGTGGTGCGAGTGGCCGGCCTCGGCTACCAGGAGGGTTTCGGCGGCCACTTCCACAACGACGACTCGTTGGCGGTGCTACGCGACCTCCCCGGCGTCGTCGTGGCGGTGCCCTCGCGGCCGGACGACGCGGCATCGATGTTGCGCACCCTCGTGGCTGCCGCCGACATCGACGGCACGGTCGGAGTGTTCGTGGAACCGATCGCCCGCTACCACACCACCGACCTGCTCGAACCGGGCGATCGGTTGTGGATGGCGGCACCCGACCCGCAAACCCACGTGTCGATCGGGCGGGCGCGAACGTACGGCGACGGGGCAGATCTGACGATCCTCACGTTCGGCAACGGCGTCTTCATGTCGCTGCGGGCCGCCCGACGCCTGCAGGCGCAGCAGATCTACGCGCGGGTCGTGGACCTCCGCTGGATCTGCCCGCTGCCGGTGGACGACCTCCTTCGGGAGGCGAACGCGACCGGCAGAGTGCTGGTGGTCGACGAGACGCGCCGGTCGGGCGGGGTGGCCGAAGGGGTGCTCGCCGCCTTGGTCGACGGTGGCTTCAGCGGTCGGATGAGCCGTGTGACCAGCATGGACAGCTTCATCCCGCTGGGTGAGGCCGCCAAGCTCGTGCTCCTCTCGGAGGCCGAGATCGAGGCCGCTGCGGCACGCTTGATGCTCTAACAGAACTCTCACCTTGACGCGACCTGCGTTTCACATACGTGGACCATCATGGAGGTCCATGAGCTCTTGGTGGTGGTACCTCAGCCGGGCGACGGGCATCGTTGCCGCCGTACTGGCGGTGGCATCGCTCGTCTGGGGTCTGTTCTTCTCCAGTCGGAACACGGGCAACAAGCTGAAGCCCAACTGGTGGCTCGCCCTGCACAACTGGCTCGGCGGGTTGACGCTGGCGTTCATCGGTCTCCACATGTTCGTCTCCTTCCTGGACACCACCTACGGCCTGCGCTTCATCGACCTGTTCGTGCCGAGCGGCAAGGTCGGCTGGGCGATCGGGTGGGGCGTGGTCGCCACCTGGCTGTTCGCGATCGTCGTCCTGCCCTCGATGGCCCGCATCCGTCGTCGCCTGCCCCGCAAGGCCTGGCACGTGGTGCACCTGCTCTCGATCCCGGCGATCATCCTCACCGGAGTCCACGCCTACCAATCCGGTTCCGACTCCGCCTCCGCGTTGTTCACCAAGGGCCTCGCCCTGCTGGTGGGCATCTCGATGTACCCGATCACGATTCGTCTCATCGGCCTCGCCCAGGCCCGTCGCCGCGCAGCGGCGGCCTGATCTCCGAAGGAACTCCCCATGTCGAACCACAAGAACCCCAAGCAGCAGACCGGCGGCCGTCAGCCGATCGACCCGCTGCTGGCCCAGCGCCTCGAGCAGCTGGGTGGTCGTCGTCCGACCGGCTCGCCGTTGCCCCCTCCCACCCCCGGCACGGCGGCCAGGTCGGACGGCGCACGTTCGCAGGTCGCCACCAAGCAGGCGCCACCGAGGCCGGCCGCCCGGCAGCAGAGCTCCGCGAAGCCCCAGCACGTGGCGGTCATCTCCACCGAGCCGCCGAGCAAGCGCATCCGGATCCAGGGCACCCACGCGGGGCAGACCGAGAAGTTGCAGGCTGCCGCTGCACGCGCCGCTGCCGCCCGCGCCACGAAGGGTGGCGGCGGTGTGAACCGTGGCAAGGCCGTGCCCCCGACCGGTCGCAAGAACAAGCCGGCCACGGCCAGCAAGATCGCCTCGCTCGCGGTCAGCATCGCGACCACCGCGGCCCTCGCCGGGTTGTTCGCCCGCAACGACTCCTCGACCCAGACCGTCACCCTCACCGGCGGCACCGCCGCGGGTAACGGCACGGCTAACGGCACGGGTAACGGCACGGCCAACGGCAACGTTGCCGGCACGGGCACGGGCGCCACGCAATCCTCCGTCGCCACCGGCCCGGCCGGCGCGACGCCGACCACCGCGACCGCCGCCGGTGCCGCTCGCACGATCAAGGACGGCACGTACGTCGGCAAGACCGAGTACAACCGGTTCGGCGCCGTCCAGGTGCAGGCCGTGTATGCGGGCGGCAAGCTCACCGACGTCCAGATCCTGCAGTACGAAGATGGCGACAACCGCAGCATTCGCATCAACCAGATCGCCCTGCCGCGGCTGATCCAGCGGGCGGTCGCCGCGCAGGGCACGCAGATCGACGGCGTCTCCGGCGCCACGTACACGACGCGCAGCTACGTCAAGACGCTCCAGTCGGCGATCGACGCCGCCAAGCAGGCGTCGGGCATCACCGGCTGAGATGGGCCTTCACCACGTCGAGTCCGTGATGGGCACGACGGTCAGCATCGACATCGTCGATTCGCACGACCGATCCCTGCTGGACGAGCTCGTGGCGTGGTTCCACCACGTGGACGAGGTGTTCAGCCCGTACAAGGAGATGAGCACGATCAGTCGCATCGGTCGCGGTGAGGTCGGCCCCGACGACCCGGCGCTGACCGCCGAGGTCATCGATGTGCTCGAGCGTTGTGAATCGCTCGTCGTAGAGACCGACGGCGTGTTCGACGTGTGGTCGTTGCCCTCGCCCAACGGCACTCGCTTCGACCCGTGCGGTTATGTGAAGGGGTGGTCGGTGGAGCACGCCCGCTGGATGCTGGAGAACCACGGCATCCGCGACTTTTGCATCAACGCCGGTGGCGACATCGCGGTCGGCGGGCTGAACCACGACCAACGACCGTGGAGCGTGGGCATCCGCCACCCCGACGACCCCAAGGCGTTGGCGATGGTGCTGCGCGCCGAGGGACCGATCGGGATCGCGACCTCGGGCAGCTACGAACGAGGCGCGCACATCCACGACCCCAGGGTCGATCTGCCCTCCACCGAGCTGGCGAGCGTCACGATCGTGGGGCCGTCGCTCGCGGAGGCGGACGCGTTCGCGACCACGGTGTACGTGATGGGTGTGAAGGGCCTGGAGTGGCTCGGGCGCTACCCGGGCTACAGCGGCTGCGTGATCACGCATTCCGACGAGGTCTTCACCACCGAGGGTTTCGACCGCTTCCTGTCGCGTTGAGCCCCGATCCCGTCTACCGTGGGTGACGGCGCGAGCGGAACGGAGCCAAGATGCCGCTGCAACTGAGCTTCGTGACGTCGGCCAAGCGATATACCGACCTTCCTGCGTCGCCGTGCGAGGTCGCGTTCGTGGGGCGCAGCAACGTCGGCAAGTCGGCGCTGATCAATGCGTTGGCGAACCGTCGGCAGCTGGCGAGGGTGTCGAACACGCCGGGTCGCACGCAGTTGCTGAACATGTTCGTGCTCCCGTCGGGCGGTTCGGTGGTCGACCTGCCGGGCTACGGCTACGCCAAGGTGCCCGGCCGGGAGAAGGCGGGCTGGCAGCGGATGATCGAGGACTACCTGCTCGAGCGGGAGGAGCTCGAGCTCGTGTTCGTGCTCGTCGACGGTGAGATCGGGCCCACCAAGCTGGATGTGCAGATGCTGGACTGGCTGCGCGCGAGCGACGTACCGCACACCGTGGTCGCCACCAAGCTGGACAAGGTGAAGGCGAGCAAGCTGGCCACCCGCAAGAAGGACCTTGCCAAGGGGGCTGAACTGGACCCGGGAGATGTCATGTGGGTGAGTGCGTCGAAGGGCACCGGCATCGAAGAGCTGGCCCATCACGTCCACATGCTCTTGCGGACCTGAGCCGCTTCCGCACGGAATTCCACATTTTCTGTGACAGGCGGTGCAGGATCCCCGATACTTGTGCAGTGCCTCCGCGGACAAGGCTCCTGGACGATACGTCGTTCCCCGACCTCCTCGCCGGCGCGCGCGCCGGCGACCAGGGCAGTGCCGCGGTGCTCTTCACCGACCTGCAGCCTCGTCTCCTGCGATTCCTGCGCAGCGCCGAGCCCCGCGCCGCGGACGACCTGGCGTCGGAGGTGTGGCTGGCGATGGCGCAGGGCTTGGGCCGGTTCGAGGGCGACCTGACGGGTTTCCGATCCTGGGTGTTCACGATCGCCCGTCGTCGCCTTGCCGATCATCGCCGCACCGCGGCTCGTCGAGGCACGGATCCGGTCGATCCGCACGATTTCTTCCAGTCCCGTGAGGACACCACCGGCCCCGACACCGCCTCGTCGGTGATCGACCAGATGTCGGCCCAGGAGGCCATCGACCTGATCTCGGCCACGTTGCCGCCCGATCAGGCCGAGGTTCTGCTGCTGCGGGTGATCGGCGAGCTCGACGTCGCCCACGTCGCCGAAGTGCTCGGTCGTACGCCGAACTGGGTAAGGGTGACCCAGCACCGAGGCTTACGACGGTTGGCCGAAAGAATTTCCGGAAATTCCGCTTCCGCTGTAATGCCCGACGACCCTGAAACGATTTGATAGCCGTGACCGACCCCATCCTCCCCGACGATCTGGCAAATGGCCTGGTCGACGGCACCGCCGACGTCTCGTCACTGCCCATGGAGCTCCGTGGCGTGGCGGGGTTGTTCGCTGCGGCGCACCAACCGGCGACCGGCGCCGAGTTGGCGGGCATGGCAGCGGCGATGGAGCAGTTCACCGCCGCCATCTCCGGCGCAACCTTGCTGGCGGCCACTGCTGCCTCCACGCCTGGTGTCATCTCGATGTTCGGAACCCGGGTCACCAAGCGGGCGGCGATGATCGTGGGCGCCACGCTGCTCGTCGCCGGCACTGCCGCTGCCGCTGCCGGTGGCGTGATCCCCACCCCGTTCACGAGCGACCAGGGCTCCACCCACACCACGCTGAGCGTCGAGCCTTCCGGCTCCAACAGCACGTCGTCCTCGGTCGAGAGCACCGAGACCTCGATCGCCGACAGCAACGGCACCCCGATCCCGGCCGAAGACGTGGCGCTGTGTCTCGCAACCACCACCTCCTCCAGCGCCGGCAAGTCGGGCGGCTCGGGTGGTTCGGGTGGTTCGGACGGCAGGTCGACCTCGAACGCGGTCGACGGTTCGGTCGACGGTTCGGTCGACGGCAGGCTGGCCCGCGACGCATCGTCACGCGGCAAGAGCGTCAACGACTTCTGCACCGAGGCCGAGCGGCAGAACGCCGACGATCACGGCACCGACGTCACCGGCTCCAGCATCGACGACCACGGCAACGACACCGCCAGCAGCGTCGACACCGGCAGCGGCAAGGGCGGAACCGGTGGTCATGGCGTCGACGACCCCATGACGAGCGTCAGCACCGCCAACAGCTCCACCGTCACCACCGCCGATGTCAGCGGCAAGGGCGGCAGTACCGACACGACGGCGTGACCACTTGACGTCGTGACGTCGTGACGTCGTACCGACCCGACGGCGTGAGGACCTGAAGTCGTACGTCGTGAAGTCGTACGTCGTGAAGTCGTACGGTGTCGTTGTGGAGCAGCTCACCGAAGTCGCTTTTTACGGCATGCCCGGCGCAGAGCACGCGCCGCCCGACCTGCTGACGCAATGCCACGAGGGCGAGGCCCTCGGCTTCGGCTCGGTGTTCCTCAGCGAGCGATTCAACATCAAGGAGTCGGCCACGCTGTGCGGGGCCGCTGCTGCGTGCACGCAGACCCTCGGGATCTCCACCGGGGTCACCAACCACAACACTCGGCACCCGATCGTCACTGCCAGCCACGCCACGACGATGCATCGCCTGACCGACGGGCGGTTCACACTCGGTCTCGGTAGGGGCGTGGAGCGGCTGTTCGACGCGTTCGGTCTTCCCAGGATCACGACCGCGCAGATGGAAGACTTCGCAGGTCTGATGCGCCGCCTTTGGCAGGGCGAGATCGTCGTCGGGCACGACGGCCCGGCCGGGAAGTGGCCGGTGCTCGTGCTCGACCCCGACTTCCGCGAGGACATCCCGCTGCTGATGAGCGCGTTCGGCCCGGAGAGCCTGCGGCTGGCCGGGCGAGCGTTCGATGCGGTGCTGCTCCACACGTTCTTCACGGACGAGGCGCTCGCCCGGTGCAGGCGCACCGTTCGCGAGAGTGCGGAACAGGCGGGCCGCGACCCCGCCGCGGTGCGGGTGTGGAGTTGCTTCGCGGTGGTCGGCGACTGGCTGCCGGCGGAGGTCCGGCTGAAGAAGACCGTCGGCCGATTGGCGACGTACCTCCAGGGCTACGGCGACCTCCTGGTGCGTACCAACGACTGGGACACTGCGGTGTTGGAACGCTTTCGCGCCGACCCGTTCGTGGCCGGCTTCCGCTCTGCAATCGATGCCAAGGCGACGACGGGGGAGCTCGAACACGTCGCGACGCTGATCCCCGAGGAGTGGTTGGCGGCCGCAGCGAGCGGCACGCCCGAGCAGTGCGCGGCCGCTGTGCTGCACCAGTTCGACGCCGGCGCCGACAGCGTGATCCTGCACGGCTCGTCCCCGGCAGAGCTGGTGCCGGTCGTCGAGGCCTATCGTCGTGTGCGGCCTCCGCATCGCTTCGATCACCTTCCCGCCAACCCCGGTCGTCACTAGGAA
>JAYVMH010000153.1:0-17911 GCA_043759015.1 Actinomycetota bacterium | reverse complement strand
GTCGACGTCCACACGCACTACGACGCCCAGGTGACCTGGGACCCGTGGCTGACTCCGTCCAGCTGGCACGGCGTCACCACCGTCATCATGGGCAACTGCGGTGTCGGCTTCGCGCCCGCCAAACCCGAGCGACACGACTGGCTGATCCAGTTGATGGAAGGTGTGGAGGACATTCCCGGCAGCGCGCTCACCGAGGGCATCACGTGGGGATGGGAGACCTTCCCCGAGTACCTGGATCGGTTGGAGGACATGCCCCGCGTGCTCGACGTCGGCGCACAGATCGGCCACGGGCCGCTGCGGGCCTACGTGATGGGCGAGCGAGCCATCGGCGACACCCCTGCCGACAACGACGACATCTCGACGATGGCCGCATTGGTCGAGGAGGCGCTGCGCGCAGGAGCGTTCGGCTTCTCCACCAGCCGCACACCGCTGCACCGGGCGAAGGACGGCGAGCTGGTGCCGGGCACGCACGCCGACGAGCGGGAGCTGCTGGGCATCGGCGCTGCGATCCGGCGTGTGGGTCGCGGGGTGTTCCAGTTCGCACCCGACCACGCCCGCGTGCCGATCGACGAGTGGCCCTGGATGCGCAAGCTCGCCGCGCTCACCGGCCAACCTGTGAGCGTCAACCTCAACCAACCCGACAGCGCGCCTCATGTGTGGCGCGAGGTGCTCGGGCTGCTGGACGAGGCACACGACGACGGCCTGCCCATCTACGCGCAGATCGCCGGCCGCACCATCGGCATCCTGTACTGCTTGCAGGGCAGCATCCACCCGCTGATGTTCCACCCGGCGTACCAGGAGATCGCCCACCTGCCCGTGCCGGCGCGCCTCGCCGCGCTCGCCGAACCCGAACGTCGTCGACGCATCATCGACGACGTGCCCGACGACGGCGGGTTCATGCAGGCGGCGGTGCTCGGCAAGGTCGACCGGATGTGGATCCCCATCGACGGGAACATCGACTACGAGCCATCGATCGACACCAGCGTGGGTGCCGAGGCAAGGGCGCGAGGCGTGCGTCCGATGCAGCTGATCCTCGACCAGCTGACGTCGCTGGACGGCCACGGGATGCTGTATGCGCCGTTCTTCAACTACAGCTACGGCGATCTGTCGATGACCTACGAGGCTACCCAGCACCCCTCCACACGGATGGGCCTCAGCGACGCCGGCGCGCACTGCGGCGCGATCTGCGACGGCGGGGTGCCCACGTTCATGCTCACCCACTGGGCACGCGATCGAACTCGAGGTCCGCGCCTGCCGCTCGAGTACATCGTGCACCGCCAGACGGCGCAGACCGCCGCCCTGTATGGGATCGGCGACCGGGGTGTGGTTGCACCCGGCATGCGTGCGGACCTGAACCTGATCGACTTCGATCGGCTCGCGTTCGGTCCCGCGCGGATGGCGTTCGACCTTCCCGGCGGCGGGCGGCGTCTGGTGCAGAAGGCCCGTGGGTACGTCGCCACGTGGCTCGGCGGCGTGCAGACGGTCGCCGACGACGAGTTCACCGGTGACCTGCCTGGCCGTCTGCTGCGCGCGGGTGTCCGGTGAGGACGCGGGGGTCGCGCAGGTGACATCGATCGTCGGGCTCTGACCGACTACGCGGTGATCGCGGTCGGGCCTTTGATGAAGCAGAACTCGTTTCCCTCGGGATCGGCCATCACCTGGAAGCCACCGAGCTCGTCGTAGATCACATCGCCGAGTCGTTTGGCGCCCAAGCCCAGCGCCGCCACCACCGCGTCCTGCAGATCGGGCACGTCGATGTCCAGATGCACCCGATTCTTCACCACCTTGTCGTCGGGTACGAGCTGGAACGACACGGCGATGCCGGTCGGCGGCTCGAGCGCGACCCACTGCTGGCTCTGGCGCACCACGTAACCACCGAGCACCGCCTGCCAGAACTCGGCGAGCAGCATCGGGTCGTGGCAGTCGACGACCACCTCGTCCAGGCGACCGATCATGCAGCTTCCTCGAGTGGTCGCACGGCGCGGCCGAAGATGAAGAACGCCTCGAGGTACGGCGACGGATCCGCCGACCAAGCGAACGCGCGAACCTCCGCCTCGGTGCGCCGGCCGAGCCGCCCCCGGAACCAGTCGGTCGCCGTGATCGGTAGCTGCACCGGTGGAAGCGCTTCGGCTTCGACGGCCGCGTAGAAGGTCGCCTCCATCTGTGGGCCGGCCCAGGCGAGGAAGTCGGGCGGGATCGCCATCGGCAACCCGAGTGCGTGGCGGAGGTCGGCCTCGTGCGTGTGCACGTCGAAGACCCCGGCCGACATCATCCCCCCGTTGGCGCCGGAGAAGACCTGATCGAGGATCGGGCCGTCCTGCGACCACTGCGCGAGCAGGTCGGCGATGGACATGCCCTTGGCGCGCTCCACCTGCGCCGATGTCCACGCGTCGCCGGGCGCCCCGTCCATATTGCCGGTGACGGCGTCGTGGGCGACGCCCGACACGTGGGCGACGACCTCGCGGACCGTCCATCCGGGTGTCGCCGGCACGGCCTGGTCGGGGTCGACGTCGGGTCCCGCCACCAGCAGGCCGATGCGCTCGCGCGCCGTTCGATACATCTCACCGGGGTTCACGTCCGCGCTCATCGACTGGATGGTACGCGGCGCCGACGCCGGTAACCAGTGGTTCCCGCGGCCCCGACCCCGTAGCCTGGGCGCGAATGTCGCAGGACCCTCAGCATCAACCCGCCACCAGGGCCATCACCGGCGGTCGCGGGCACAGCGGCCGGTCGCTCGCGCCCGCGCTGTGGGCGAGCAGCGTGTGGCAGAGCGACGACATGAACGATGCTCGCCGTCGTGCCACGAGCACACGGTCCGCCGAGTTCTACAGCCGTTACAGCAACCCCACCGTCCAATCGTTCGAAGACGCCATCGCGCAGCTCGAGGGCGCCGGGGCCTCGTTGGCGTTCGCCAGCGGCATGGGTGCGATCGCGTCGGTGGTACTCGCGCTGTGCAGCCAGGGCGACCACATCGTCGCCCAGCAGAACCTGTATTCGGCCACGCTCGCGTTCCTGCAGGGGCCGTGCGCGCGGTTCGGCATCGAGACGACGTTCGTGGACGGCACGAAGCCCGGCGCGTTCGCCGCTGCGTTGCGCCCCGGTCGCACGATGCTCGCATTGGCCGAGACTCCGTCGAATCCACGCCTCGAGCTCGTCGACCTCGACGACTTCGGTGCGCTTCGCGGGCCGATCACCGTCGTCGACTCCACGTTCGCCACACCGCTCGGTCAGCAACCGCTTGCCCACGGCGTCAACCTGTCGCTGCACTCGGCCACGAAGGGCATCGCCGGCCACAACGACGCCACGCTCGGCGTCATCAGCGGTGAGCGCGACCTCATCGATGCGATCTGGGCATACAGCGTCCTCCACGGCGCCACGCCGTCACCGTTCGATGCGCTCAACGCGCTGCGGGGCGTGCGCACGCTCGCGGTGCGCACCAACCACCAGGCGGCCAGCGCCCAGTTCCTCGCCGAGAGCCTGCAGCAGCATCCAGGTTTCGCGGCGGTGCACTACCCGGGCCTGCACGACCATCCGCAGCACGATCTCGCCAAGCGGCAGATGCGCCAGTTCGGCACCGTGTTCGCGATGGAGCTCGCCGGTGGCGCAGCGGCCGTCGAGCAGTTGCTGTCGAACGTGCGGCTCGTGCGGGTCGCCACCTCGCTCGGCGGGCCCGAGACGCTCGTCTGCCACCCCGCCACCACCACCCACGCCAGCCTCACGCCCGAGGAAGCCGTGTTGCAGGGCGTGACACCCGGGTTGCTGCGGATCTCCGTCGGCCTGGAGGATCCGGCCGACCTGCTGGCCGACTTCGCCGCCGCGCTGACGGTGTGATGGCACTCGTCGGCCTCGTTCACGGGATCGGCGGGTCGGCGACGACGATGCAACCGCTCGCCGACCTCCTGCTCGAGCGAGGACACGAGGTGATCGTGGTGACGCTGCCCGGTCACGGCACGGTTCCCGACGACCTCGTCGGCGTCGGATGGAGCGACTGGTTGGCGGCGGTGCCCGATGCCGAGGTGTTGGTCGGCCAGTCGATGGGTGCGTCGCTCGCGTTGGCAGCGTCGATCCACAACTGCAACGTCCGCTCGGTCGTCGCGATCAATCCTCCGACGGCCGACCCGGATGCGCTCGAGGGTCTCGAGTGGCGCCGGTCCCGTGGTCACAAATGGGTCGACATGCCCGAGCGAGTCCCCACCGGCGCGCTGATCGAGATGGTGGAAGGAGTGCTCGCCCTCGACGTGGCAAAGGTGGTGGCGTCGGTGCTGCTCGTGACCGGCGCGCTCGACGACACCGCCGACCCCAGCGCACTCGATGAGCTGGCGGCCTCGCTCGGCGGACGGGTGCAACGATGCTCGCTGCCCAACAGCGGCCACGTCGCGACGCTCGGCCCCGACATCGACCTGCTGGCGGACGCGATCCACGAATTCGTGTGATCGAGTGGAACCGATCGGGGTGCTCAGGACTCGCTCACATCGAATGAGCGAAGCAACGGTGCCCTGGTTGGATGAAGCGGTCGAGGTGACCGAGGCGTTCGAGGTGCTGTACCAGCGCGAGTTCCGCCCGATGGTACGGCTGGCGACCGCGCTGGTCGACGCACCCGAGCAAGCCGAGGAGGTGGTGCAGGATGCGTTCGCCGCCCTGTACCTCCGCTATCGATCGGTCGACAACCCCATCGCCTACTTGCGCGTGTGCGTGTTGAACGGCGCCCGCAAGGTGCTCCGCCGGCGTCGACTCGTGCGCCGGCAGCCCCGGCCGTCCGAGGAGTACGGCCACCTCGGCTTCAACCACGTGATCGACGCCGTCCGCCGGCTGCCGAGCCGCCAACGCAACATCGTCGTGCTGCGCTACGAGCTGCAGCTCTCCGACGCCGAGATCGCCGCCACGCTCGGCATGCCCATCGGCACCGTCAAGTCCACCCTCCACCGGGCTCTCGCCCGCCTGAAAGTCGAGGTCTCCGAATGAACAACGATCCGTTCGACCAGATGATGCAGGACGCCTTCCGTTCCCGGCCCGCACCGAAGATGCCTCGCCCGTCGATCGGCGAGGTCCGACGTCGGGCTCGCCGCCGCCAGCAACGGCGAAGCATCGCAATGGTCGGCACGATGGCCGCCATGGGCACCGGTGGCGTGGCCGTCCTCGCGATGCGACACGGTGGCGATACGAAGCTGCGGGCCCGCGCGGCGGCGGGACCGGACACCGGGCCGATCGCAACGGCCTGCTACAACCCTCCCTACAGCGGCCCGCCCACAACCATCACCTCTCCGACCCCCACGACGATCGCGTTCGTTCAGTACACCATCGTCGCCGGCGACTCCCCCACGATCGTCGCCCAGCGGTTCGGCATCTCGATCGACGCGCTCAATGCCGCCAACGCCGGCGTCTACGACTACCCGGCGTTCTTCGTGGGTGCGGTGATCAACATCCCGCGCCCCGGCGAGGCCGCCTCCGGTCAGCCGCCCTATGCCACAGCCCTCGACACCACACCCCTGGCCACCGCGCCCGGAGTTTTGCCGCCGCGCTACTACTGCGTCGTCCCTGGCGAGGTCAGCACCACCACCAGCTCAGTCCTCATCTCATCGACCGCGCCGCCCCCATTCCTCGGCATCGCGTCCACCACGACCGTCTTCCCCGGCCCGACCACCCCGCAGAACGCCTTCCCCATCCCCACGACCCTCGACCCCACGACCCTCGACCCCACGACAACGGCGATCGGCTGACTCGTTCCCGCGCCCACGGGCGCGAGACCCCGACACCGCGGCCGGTTCTTGCGCCCGTGGGCGCGGGGACCGGACAGGCGCGGACGGACTCGTCCGGGTTTCGCGCCCGACCTGGTCAGTGGTAGTAGGGGTTTTCGCCGCTGGTGTGGTCGGTGAGGTCGCGGACGCGCTCGATCACGGGGATCTGCTCGACGATCATCGTCTGCACACCGTCCAGCATGGTCATCCGGCTCATCGAGCAGCCGTGGCAGCCGCCACCCATGGTGAGGTACGCGGTGCCCTCGTTGTCGTGCCCGACGAACGTGACGAAGCCCCCGTGCGCGGCGAGCGCCGGGTTCACCTCGCCCGTGATCAGCGCTTCGACCTCGGCACTGAGCTCGTCGTTGCGCACCAGCCCCTCGACGGTGGGCGCGACGGGCTTGTTGGGATTGCGGATCACCAGACCGGCCGACGACGTGTGGTCGAGCGTGGCGCCCTCGAGCAGGTCGACGCTGTTGGCCGCGACGATGACCTTCACGGTGATGCCATCCGCGGTGTGCGTGCGCACCTCGTCGCTGAACGCGGCCGTCGTGACGACGTCGAAGCTGAGGTCGTACCGGAAGTCTTCGCCCGGCTTGCTGATGATCTCCAGACGCAGGCCGAGGCGGTCTGCGTCGGGCTCGGTGTCGCGCAGCGCAGCCAGCTCCACCAGGGCTTCGGGGGTGATGGCGATGATCTGGTGAATGGTATCGGGGGCGAGTGGGCTCACGAACAACAGACTACGCCCGGCTTTCCTGGACGCGCCGACAAAGTCGCGCCGGGGTCTGCAACAATCGATGCATGCGTTTTTCTCGGACTTCGTTCTTTCCGCGCCCCTCCGTCGGCCGGCGCCTGATCCCCGCGACACTCCTCGTCGCGGGCCTCGTGGTCGCAGCGTGCGCCAGCGGCAGCAACACCGCGCCCACGTCCTCGCCCACCACGCTCGACGTCAGCACGCTGCCCCCCGGCACCGACGTCGGCGTGCCCGACAGTGCCGCCCCCGACACCGTGGGCACCGCTCCCACCACGACTCCCAGCGGTGCACCGGCGTATCCGTTGACCGGCTTGCCGATGGCCGATCCGACCGCGGCCGACCGACCGGCCGTGGTGGTGAAGGTCGGCAACTACGACGCCCACCCCCAGCGAGGCAGCAACAACGCCGACATCATCTACGAAGAGATCATCAACGCCAACGTCTCGCGCTTCGCGTTCGTCTTCCAGAGCAAGTCGGCAAGGGAGGTCGGGCCGATCCGATCGGGTCGTCGCCAGGACATCGACCTGTTCGGTTCGTTCAACAAGCCGGTGTTCGCCTGGGCCGGCGGCAACCCCACCGTGACCGGAGAGATCCGCGCCAGCGACCTCGTCGACTTCAGCCAGTCCAAGTGCAAGGGCACGTGCTACCGCTCCGGCGACGACTCGCCCGTCGAGTTCACCCTCATGTTCAACGTCGACCAGGTGTTCAAGATGGCGTTCCCCACCGCCGGCAAGCCGCCGGCGCAGTTCCAGTACCTGGCGAGTGGCGAGGCCCCGGCCGGCGCTCCGTCGTCGGGTGTGAAGCTGACGATGGAGAACTACAAGATCGACTGGACGTGGAACGCGGCGACCAAGCAGTACGACCGTGTGCAGAACGGGCGACCCGACAAGGACAAGAACGGGCCGCAGATCAGCATGCACAACGTCGTCGTGCTCGAGATGGTGTACATCCCCGGCGTGAGCCACAGCCCCGATGCGCAGAGCACCGGCAAGGGCCAGGCGTGGGTGTTCACCGGCGGCAACGTGGTCCACGGCAACTGGGCTCGCGCCAACCGCTCGAAGGTGTTCACGCTCACCGACGATGCCGGCAAGATCATCAAGCTCACGCCCGGCCGCACGTTCATCGAGCTGCCGCGCAAGGGCAACACGACGCCGAAGTGATCAGCGCGAGCCGCCGCCGTCCACCTGCACACGCTGCCCGGTGACGTAGCCGGCGCCCTCGCTGCACAACCACAGCACCACGTTCGCGACGTCGTTCGGCTGGCACACCCTGCCGAACGGCGACATCGCGTCGAGCGAACGCAGGTCCTGCAACTCGCGGTTGCCGGTCATCGCTCGCCCGAGCCGCACGCCCATCTCGGTCTCCACGAGGCCGGGTGCAACGACGTTGACGTGCACGTGGTGCGGACGTTCCTCCTTGGCGAGGGTGAACGCCAGCGCCTCGAGCGCTGCTTTGCCCATGTTGTACGGCGCTCCGTTGGCCGCCATGTGCTGGGTGGCGGCCGACGACACCATCACGATGTCGGCGCGCCCGCGCATGGCGGCCCGGGCGCGCAGCGACGGGATCGCCAGCCGGCTGAGGTGATGGGCGCCGAACGCGTGGGTGGCGACCACGCGCATCATCTCCGCCGGGTCGGTATCGACCACCGCTCGGCCCCGTGACGCGATGCCGGCGTTGCAGACGAGCACATCGATCCCGCCGAAGTCGTCGATCACGGACTGAACCATGACCGCGCACTGGTCGGCGTCGTCGATCGAGGCCGCGTAGGCCTTCGCCGAGCCACCTGCCGCGGTGATCGCGGCCACCGTCTCGGCCGCCGCGTCGGCGTCCCTTCGATAGTTGACCGCGACCTTTGCCCCGTTCGCCCCGAGCAACTCGCTGATCCCCCGGCCGATCCCACGACCGCCACCGGTCACCAGCACGACACGTCCATCGAGTTCGTTCATCCGTCGATTCTCGCAGTTCGGTCGCGGGGTCGACGTAGTGTGGCGCACGTGCAGGACGGCAGCCGGAAAGCGATCATCGCCGCGTTCTCCGCAAACCTCGGCATCGCCATCGCGAAGTTTGTCGGCTTTCTGATCACCGGCTCCGCGGGGTTGCTCGCCGAGGCCGGCCACAGCGTTGCCGACACCGCCAACCAAGGTCTGCTGATGTTGGGCGGCAACCGCGGCAAGCGCCCCGCCGACCGCGCCCACCCGTTCGGCTACGGCCCAGAACGCTACTTCTGGTCGTTCGTCGTCGCGCTCGTGCTGTTCAGCATGGGCGGATTGTTCGCGCTCTACGAGGGCATCCAGAAGCTACGGCACCCGCATGGGATCGACAGCGCCGTTGTCGCCTACGTGATCCTCGGGCTGTCCATCGCACTCGAATCGTTCTCGTTGCGCACGGCGATGAAGGAAGCGAACCGCGTGCGCGGCGACAAGACCTGGTGGCGGTTCATCGCCACCGCGAAGGCTCCCGAGCTCCCGGTGGTGCTGCTCGAGGACGTCGGCGCGGAAGTCGGCCTGGTGTTCGCCCTGTTCGGACTGACGATGGCCGAGGTGACGGGGAACGCACGGTGGGATGCCGTCGGTTCGATCGCGATCGGCGTGCTGCTGGTGGCGATCGCGATGATCCTTGCCGCGGAGATGAAGGCCCTGCTGATCGGCGAAGCCGCGAGCGACGACGACCTCGCCGCCATTCAGTCGTCCCTCGCGGGGTCGACGAGCGTGAACGGGCTGATCCACTTGCGCACGATGCACCTCGGTCCGGATCAGCTCCTCGTCGCGGCCAAGGTCGAGTACGACCACTCGCTGACGGTTGCCCAGCTGGCGCAGGCCATCGACGACACCGAAGCCGACCTGCGCGCGGCGGTGCCGATCGCCGACATCGTGTACATCGAACCCGACATCCGCCGGAAGCTCGCTGAGTGAAACGCACCGCCCAGGGTCGCACCCTGGGCCTCATCGCGCTCGGGGTCGTGATCATCTGCTTCAGCCTCGGCTCGACGCTGGTCAAGCTCTCGCACACCCCGGGTGTCACGGTTGCGTTCTGGCGGATGATCTTCTGCTCGATGATCTGGGTGGGCATCCTTCGCGTCTCGGAACGACGGTGGCTCGCCTGGACCGACATCCGCCCGGCTCTGTTGCCCGGCGTCGCATTCGGTCTGAACATCGCGTTCTTCTTCACGGGCGTCACGCACACCACAGTCGCCTCCGCGGAGTTCACCGGTTCGCTCACGCCGTTGGTGGTCGTGCCACTCGGCGCGCTGATCTTCAAGGAACGGCTGCGGCTGCCGGCACGACGGCCCACGGGCTGATGGTGTACGCGCAGAAGGCCGTGCCGATCGGGGTGATCAGCATGCTGCAGGTGTCGCAGCCCGCCCTCGCGGTGGTGTGGTCGGTGCTGTTCCTGGACAGCACGGTCCGCGGCATCCAGGTCGTCGGCATGGTGCTGGTCCTGGTCGGTCTCGCGACGCTGACGGTGCAAACGCAACGTGGACGCTCCTGAGCGGGGCGGGTTACACTCACGCACAACCGAAGCGGGGAGCTCGTCGAACGGGCTGAGAGGGTGGTAGCGCCACCGACCCGAGAACCTGATCTGGGTAATGCCAGCGGAGGGAAGCGCGGATGGCGCATGTCGTGGTGGTGATCGGAGGGGGCGAGGTGTCGGCGACCGCTGTCGCATCGGTGCGTGCCGACACGGTCATCGCCGCCGACAGCGGCCTCGACCACGCTGTCGCCGCCGGGCTCCGCCCCTCGATGCTCGTCGGCGACCTGGACAGCATCAGCGCCTCCGGCCGCATGTGGGCCTACGCGCACGAACTGGTCATCGATGTGCAACCGGCCGACAAAGACCTCACCGACACCGAGCTGGCGATCGCCGCCGCGCTCGCAGTTCCCGACGTGTCGCGGCTGACGATGCTCGGCGGGGTCGGCGACCGTCTCGACCATCTGCTGGCTGTCCTGCTCGCGCTCGGTCAGCCCGGCCTCGCCGGTCTGCACGGCGTGCGGGCGTGGATCGGCGACACGGAGTGCGTCGTCGTGCATCCCGGCCGCACCGCAACGCTCGAGCTCGAAGTCGGGCGCACGTTCTCCGTGCTCGCCCTTCACGGCCCGGCCGGCGGCGTGTGCGTACGCGGCGCCCGCTGGGAGCTCACCGACGCAGACCTCGCGCCCACGCAGGCACGAGGTGTCAGCAACGAAGCAAAGGAGCAGACCATGATCTCAGTCGCAACCGGTGTCATCACGGTGATTGTTCCATGACGAGTCGTTCAGCAAAGAGTCGTTCCTTCACCCGGCTCGCTGTGGTCGGCGCCATCTTCATCCCGATGGTCGCCGCGTGCAGCGCGGGGACCCGGGCCACGACCATCACGATGGTCGCCTACGACTCTTTCCCGAAGTCGGGTACGTCGCTCAACGAGGCGCTCGCCGGCTTCACTCGATCGACGGGGATCACCGTCGAAATCGTGACCGCCGGCGACACCGGCACGATGGTCCAGAAGGCGATCCTCACCTCCGGCAACCCCGAAGGCGACGTGATGTGGGGCGTCGACAACACCCTCATGTCGGCGGCGAACGACGGCAAGATCTTTCTCACCGACCCGATCGACGTCGACTTCGGCGATGTCTGTGTCAACTACGACCTCAAGTGGTTCGACGATCACCACGTCGCGCCACCCATCTCGCTCGACGATCTCCTGAAGCCCGAGTACAAGGATCTCCTCGTCGTCGAGAACCCGGCCACATCGTCGCCGGGCCTCGCCTTCCTCCTCGCCACCGTCGCCCGATACGGCGTGGACGGTTGGCAGCAGTACTGGACCGCCCTGCGCCACAACGGTGTCGAGGTGTCCGACAGCTGGGACACCGCGTACGTCGACCGGTTCAGCGGCTCCGCGGGCTCCAAGGGCGACAAGCCGTTGGTCGTCAGCTACGGCAGCAGCCCTCCGGCGGAGGTGGTGTTCGCCAACCCGCCCATCACCACCGCCCCGACCGGCGTCGCTGCCGACACCTGCTTCCGTCAGACCGAGTACGTCGGGATCCTGCGCGGCACCAAGCACCTCGATGCATCCCGGAAGCTCCTCGACTTCCTCGTCGGCACCACGTTCCAGAAAGAGCTACCGCTCAACCTGTTCGTCTATCCCGTCAACAAGAAGGTGGCGCTGCCCGACGTGTTCACGAAGTTCGCGGTCGTCCCGAAGAACCCCTGGTTCGTCGGCAGTGACGCGATCGCCCAGAACCGTCAGAGGTGGCAGGAGCAGTGGACACAGATCGTGCTGCGCTGACACGACTTCCGCGCTGGACGGTGCCGACGCTCGTCGCGGTGCCGGCGGCAGGATTGGCGGTGTTCTACCTGTGGCCGTTGGCCACCCTGCTCGGTCGCGTGCTGTCGGCCTCGGCGCTGCTCGACACGTTCCGCGCACCGGGCATCGGCCAGGTGCTGTGGTTCACGCTCTGGCAGGCGATCGTCAGCACCGCGATCACGATGGTCGTCGGCTTCGTGCCGGCCTACGTCCTGGCCCGCTACCGCTTTCGCGGACGCCGGACGGCGCTGGCGATCGTCACCGTGCCGTTCATGCTGCCGACCGTCGTGGTCGGCGCCGCATTCCTCGCACTCCTGCCCAAGGGCTGGCACGGCACCGCGCTGGCCGTGATCAGCGCGCACGTGTTCTTCAACGTGGCCGTGATGGTCCGGCTGGTGGGCGCGATGTGGGCGGTGCTCCCCACCGACCTCACCGCTGCGGCGCGCACGCTCGGCGCCTCTCCCGCGCGGCTGCTGCGCCACGTCGTGCTGCCCCTGCTGCGTCCGGCGCTGTTCGCGGCCGGATCGGTCGTGTTCCTGTTCACGTTCACCTCGTTCGGGGTCGTGCGGCTGCTCGGAGGCACCACCCACCCGACGGTCGAGGTGGAGATCGTCCGGCGGGCCACGCAACTCGGCGACATCGACGGCGCCGCCGTGCTCTCGGTGGCTCAGCTCATCGTCCTCGGAGGTGTCGTCTGGTGGTCGGCGCGCTGGCAGCGTCGGGCGTCAGTGCACTTCTCGGCCGGGCCGACCACACGGCGGGCACGCACCACACGCGAACGGCGCTGGCTCGTCGCATCGCTGTCACTCACGATCGCCTTGTTGCTCGCACCGGTCGCGTTCCTGGTCGCCCGATCGTTGCAGCTCGGTGACGGATGGTCGTTGCAGGCCTGGCGCACCCTCGGCCGCGGCGAGGTTCGCCCTGGAATCAGCCTGGGGGCGGATCCCTTCGCGTCGATGTTCATGTCGTTGCGTTTCGCACTCGTCGCGACGAGCATCAGCGTCGTCGCCGGCGGGTTGGCCGCGGCCGCGATCAGCACCGCTCGTCGGCACGGTCGGTTGCTCGACGCCGGGTTGATGCTCCCGCTCGGCACGTCGGCGGTGACCATCGGCCTCGGCATGCTCATCACGTTCGACCGAGCACCGTTCGATTGGAGGGCGCAGTGGTGGCTCATCCCCCTCGGGCACGCGCTCGTCGCCACGCCGTTCGTCGTACGCAGTGCGCTGCCCGTGCTTCGCAGCATCAGCCCCGATCAGCGCGCGGCTGCGATCACGCTCGGCGCGTCGCCCCTCAGAGCGTGGTGGGAGGTCGAGATCCGACGAATGAGGAGGCCGCTCGCGGCGGGCGCCGGCTTCGCGGCTGCGATCTCCATGGGAGAGTTCGGCGCGACCACCTTCCTCACGCGATCGGGCCGCGAGACGATGCCGATCGCGATCGACCGGTTGCTCACTCGGGCGGGCGCGATCCCCCGTGCGCAAGCGTTCGCGCTAGCGGCGATCCTGCTCGTGGTGACGGCCGCCATCATCATGGTCGCCGAGGTCGGCGAGGTCGGCGATGCTTGACGTGCGAGGGGTGACCGTGCGCTTCGGCGATCGGATGGTGTTGGACGAGGCCGATCTCGACGTCGAGCGCGGCGAGATCGTGGCGTTGCTCGGACCATCGGGCGCCGGGAAGAGCACGCTGCTGCGCGTGATCGCCGGGCTGCTCGCGCCGGACGCCGGCACCGTCCGCCTCGATGGCCACGACGTAACCGACGTGCCTGCGCACCGGCGCAGGATCGGGTTCATGTTCCAGAGCGAGCAGCTGTTCCCCCACCTCGACGTCGCCCGGAACATCGGGTTCGGCCTGCGGATGCAGCGGTTGGGAAAGGACGACATCGCCCACCGTGTGGACGCGCTGCTGGACACCGTGGGCCTGCAAGGTTTCGGCGGACGCCGCGTCGGCAACCTCAGCGGCGGTGAGGCCAAGCGGGTCGCGTTGGCGCGTGCGCTCGCTCCCGAACCGGCGGTGCTGCTGCTCGACGAGCCACTCACCGGCCTCGATCGCGAGCTCCACGATCGACTGGCGATCGACCTCGCCGCGGTGCTGCGCGCCACCGGAACCACCGCGGTCCTCGTGACCCACGATCGCGACGAGGCGACCGCGATCGCCCATCGAGTCACCACTCTCCGCCCCACCACTCTCCGCCCCACCAGCGATTGCCCCACCAGCGATTGCCCCACCAGCGATTGAGGTATCGTCTCCGCATGCGTCGTGGCGTGCGGGCTGGCCGACTTCTGGCCGCGGGCGCGATCGCGGTCCTCGCCCTCGTCACGCTCGTCGGAGGGTGCAGCGGGAAGTCGGGCGGCAGCGGCACCACCGTCGATTCGGGCCCGCGGACGACCGACACCACATCGGCCCCTGTCGCGAACGAACCCATCGCGCTCGACCCGAACGTGGTCACGGGCGTGCTGCCGAACGGGTTGACGTACTTCATCCGTGCGAACAACCGCCCCGGCGGCAGAGCGCAGCTCCGGCTGGCCGTCAACGCCGGGTCCGCGCTGGAGACAGCCGATCAGTCCGGTGTTGCCCACTTCCTGGAGCACATGCTGTTCAACGGTACGGCCAAGTACAAGAAGAACGATCTGGTCGCCGTGCTACAGAAGGGCGGCAGCGACTTCGGCGCCGACATCAACGCGTACACGAGCTACGACGAGACCGTCTACCAGTTGAACGTGAAGAACACGACCGACCAGCTGGCACTGGGCCTCGACATCCTCCACGAGTGGCTCACCGCCGTCACCCTCGCCCCGGCCGACGTCGCGGCCGAACGAGGCGTGGTGCTCGACGAGTATCGGGTGACGCAGCTGACCTCCGACGGTCGGGTAAACGCGGCCACCGAGAACGCCTACCTCGCCGGCACCACGTACTCGGGTCTCTCACCGATCGGCACCGATGCGGCCATCAAGACGATGACGAGCGAAACGCTGAGACGGTTCTTCGACACCTGGTACCGACCGGACAACGTGGGCATCGTCGTCGTCGGCGACATCGACCCGAGCGCGATCGAGAAGAACATCAAGGACCTCTTCAGCTCTGCGACAGCGCGCGGCGACAGCGCTCCCCGTCCGCAGCTGCAGTGGAAGGCGCCCGGCCACCCGACCGCGGTCGTCACCACCGACACCGATCTCACCAAGGCCTCGGTCGAGCTGTCGCTGCCGACCGAGACCGCGCAGAACCCGGATTCCGTCACCACGCTCGCCGCGAACACCATCAACCGGATCGCGATGATGGCCATCTCCGATCGGCTGACGACCGACATCACGCGCGGGACCGCACCGTTCAACGACGTCCAGTCCTCCGACCACGACCTGGTGCGTCCGCTCGATGCCCCGAGCGTCGTCCTCAGCGCCAACAACGACGATGCGCCGGCCGCGGCGACCGCACTGTTGGACGAGTTCGCGAGGGTTCTGCAGTTCGGCTTCACGACCGAACAGGTGCAGCAGGCGGTCGACGAGATCCGCTCCACGGTCGAGGCCGACTACGCGCAACGCGACACGGTGCAGGACACCGATCACGCCGACGGATTGGTGAGCCACTTCCTGAACGGCCACCCGTTCGCGAACGCGGACAAGAACCACCAGCTGCTCACATCCGTGCTCGACGGTGTGGACGCGAGCCGGGTGAACCGGGCGTTCAAGGACCGCTACTCGGCGGCCTCACCACTGCTGACGGTCGCGGCCAAATCGGGCGTTGCCGGCCTGCCCGGCGCGAGCACGTTGGAGCGCGACCTCGCCGGTCTGGCCACGCGAAGCGTGAAGGACCGCGTGGTCATCGGCAACGTCGGCGACACGTTGATGTCCAAGCCGTCCGCGGGTGTGATCAAGAGCACGCGGCGAATCCCCGGACAAACCGACTTCTACATCGAGCCCACCGAAGTGGACTTCGCCAACGGGGTGCGGGTGATCCTCAACCCGTCGCCCGTCGTCTCCGACCAGGTCGCGATCTACGCGATCAGCCCCGGCGGATTCTCGCTGACCGCACCGAAGGACGCGCCCGCTGTGTGGCTGATGAACGAGGTGAACAGCCAATCCGGCTTCGGCACCCTCGATGCGGTGCAGGTAGACCGCATCCTCAAGGCGAGCACCGTCGACGTCTCTCCGTATCCAGCCCCCACCAATGAGTTCTTCTCCGGCAGCACCTCGAAGAAGGATCTCGAGCTCGCCATGGAGGTGCTCAACCGCTACATCACGGCATCCAACTTCAACGATGTCGCGTTGAAGCGGGCGGTCGCGCGCAACCTGGAGAAGGTGGCGGATCCGGGGGCCGACCCCGACCTGGCGACGCAACTCGCACTCAACCGGGCTCGCTACGCCGACGACCCTCGCTTCCGGGTCGCGCTCACCGCCGACGACCTGAACGCGATCACGGCCGACCAGTTGCGTCGCGTGTGGGGTGAGCGCTTCGGCAATCCCGCCGACTTCGTGTTCATCTTCTCCGGCGACCTCGACCTGAACACGACGATCGACCTTGCCTCGCGCTACCTCGGCACGATCCCGACGACGCCGGCCAGGGAGACGGCGGTCGACGTGAGCCCGCCGCCACCACCGGGCGTGGTGCTGCGCGAGGTGCATGCCGGAAGCGGTGACACCGCGCAGATGGTCGTGCAGTACGCCGCCGGCGTGACGGGCTCGCCGAAGGATCACATCGATGCCGACCTGTTGAGCGAGGTGCTGAACCTGCGGCTCACGGCCAAGATCCGCGAGGAGCTCGGCGCGTCGTACGCGCCCTCCGCCCAGGTGGCGATCGACGACGGGCCGCCGAGGGAGGCGCTCACCTTCCTTCGCGTCTCGGGGGCACCCACCGACATGCCGCGCATCGCGCAGGTGCTGCAGGCCGAGCTGGCGGATCTGCGCAAGAACGGCCCCACCGCAGACGAGATGACCAAGGCGATCGCCACCGTGAAGGAGCACGACGGGCTCGTGTCCAACGAGCAGATCGTCGACACGCTGGCTCGCTGGGTGGTGGATCGTTCGGCGATCGACAACTACGCCGCGGCCTACACAGCGGTGACCACGGTCTCCGCGACGCAGCTGCGAGCGTTCGCCATCCGCGCGCTTCCCGCCGGCCAGTACATCCAGGTGACCCAGCTCCCCCGATGAACGACTCCACGCCCGCACCCCTGCGCATCGGCTTCCTCGGGGCCGGCCTGATCGCCACCTACCACTCCAAGGCCCTGCGCCGCAGCGGAGCGCCCGTCAGCCGCGCCGGCGTGTACGACCCGGATGCGGAACGGGCGGACGCGTTCGCGGCGGCGAGCGGTCACACCCGATGCGACAGCGAGGACGAGGTGCTCGACGGGTGCGATGCGGTCTTCATCTGCACTTGGACGAGCGAACATTCGCGGCTCCTCGAAGTCGCCGTGGGCCGCGGCCTGCACGTGTTCTGCGAGAAGCCCCTCGCGTTCGACGCCGCGGCCGCGGCCCGCATGGCCCGGATCGCCACCGACGCCGGGGTGGTCCACCAGGTCGGGTTGGTGCTGCGTCGCTCGCCCGCGTACCTGTGGGCGAAGCACCTCATCGACGAGTCGGCTGCCGGGCGGGTGATGACCGTGGTGTTCCGTGACGATCAGTTCATCCCCGTGCAAGGCCACTACGCGAGCACGTGGCGCGGCGACAAGCGATTGGCCGGCGCGGGCACGCTGCTGGAGCACAGCATCCACGACGTCGACATGTTGCGCTTCCTCGTCGGCGACGTGCTGCACGTGAGCGCGCAGACGGCGAACTTCCACGGCATCGACGGTATCGAGGACGTCGCCACGGCATCGCTGCGCTTCGTCGGCGGGGCGACCGGGGTGTTGACCAGCGTGTGGCACGACAACCTCGCCCGGCCGAGCCTGCGGCGGGTCGAGGTCTTCTGCGAGCGCCGCCACATCGTCATCGAAGGCGACGACTGGTTCGGGCCGGTCTCGTGGACGGATGCGGACGGCACCACCGGCTCGCTCGAAGGCCCGGCACTCGCCGACGCCGCGGCACCGATGCGCGACGGCTCGGACAACCCCGCCGGCGAGTTCGTGCGAGCGGTGCTCGAGGGGCGGGACGCGACGCCGGATCTGCACACCGCGGTGCACGCGCATCGCATCGTCGACGCGATGTACGCATC
>JAYVMH010000152.1:0-3578 GCA_043759015.1 Actinomycetota bacterium | reverse complement strand
GGGCAGGGGTGAACAGCAACGTGCTCACCGACCACGAGGCGATGGACCCGCTCAGCGGGACGTCCGTGCTCAACCGCATCCCGGTCGACGTTGCACCGGTCTGACGCTGATGACGGGTCTCGCCTGTGTGGAACCGGGGCACGATCGTGCATTGTCCTGTGGATATGTGGACAACTGCTGCGTGGGTCCTGGGCCGCGGCCGGTTGTTCACCGGTGATCCACATGGGATTCACACACTAATTCACACGGTTGTCCCCCTTCCTGCCCACAGGGCCTAGCCCGTAAGGTGCACATCGTCAACTGGCGACGGTGCAAGGCCGCGGATGGACAGCCCAGGATCTCGAATCCGATCACGAAGTGGCATCGGGAGAGTGCCCGGGACTGTGGGGGCGAGGACTCCGAACCTTCGACCTTGCACCGTCAGCCACTCCTGCCGACTACTCCTGCCAGCGAGTTCGCGAGAAGACAGCGATGGTCATTGACACGGGTGTAACTACAGTGCTGTAATCTTTCAACCTCTTGTGGTCGATGCGGTCGAAGGGGGCCGTCAACCACCACATCTTGTGGTTTCCTGTGAAGGAGGTCATTCGATGAGAGGCAGGACGGGCAGAACATTCATCAACCTCGGGGCGTTGCAGCCGTCATCGAGAACGTTTCTCCAAGGAGCACATGGAAATGTCACTGGCACCCGATCGTCTCGCCATCGGCATCGCTCGGCACTTCACCACGCCGGGCGTGCACCCCTACGACGAGGTGGTCTGGGAACACCGTGACGCGCGCATCACCAACTGGAAGGACGGCACGGTCGCCTTCGAGCAGCTGGGCGTCGAGTTCCCCGTGTCGTGGTCGCTGAACGCCACCAACATCGTCGCCCAGAAGTACTTCCGCGGAACGTTGGGAATGCCCGAACGCGAAACCTCGCTGCAGCAGGTCATCGACCGTGTGGCCGACACGATCACGTCCTGGGGTGCCGGCGGTGGTTACTTCGCCGACGAGGCAGAGACGGAGGCGTTCCGCAACGAGCTGAAGTTCATCCTCGTCACCCAGCGCGCCGCGTTCAACAGCCCGGTGTGGTTCAACATCGGTGTGAAGGGCGTGCCGCAGCAGGCCAGTGCGTGCTTCATCCTGTCGGTGGACGACAAGATGAGCTCGATCCTCAACTGGTACCGCGAGGAGGGCGTGATCTTCAAGGGTGGCTCCGGTGCCGGGGTGAACCTCTCCCGCATCCGCTCCAGCTACGAGATGCTCAACGGAGGCGGTACGGCCAGCGGCCCCGTCAGCTTCATGCGCGGCGCCGATGCCTCTGCGGGCACGATCAAGAGCGGCGGCAAGACGCGGCGTGCGGCGAAGATGGTCATCCTCAACGTCGATCATCCCGACGTCGAGGAGTTCGTGTGGTGCAAGGCCAAGGAGGAGAACAAGGCGCGAGTGCTGCGCGACGCCGGGTTCGACATGGACCTCGACGGCTCGGATTCGTTCAGCATCCAATACCAGAACGCGAACAACTCGGTGCGTGTCACCGACGAGTTCATGCACGCGGTCATCAACGACACGGACTGGGACCTCAAGGCCGTCACCGACGGCACGACGGTGCGTACGGTTCGTGCCCGCGACCTGTGGCGAGGCATCGCGACGGCGTCGTGGGAGTGCGCCGATCCGGGGCTGCAGTTCGACACCACGATCAACAAGTGGCACACCGCCCACGCGACCGGCCGGATCAACGGGTCCAACCCGTGCAGCGAGTACATGCACCTCGACAACTCGGCGTGCAACCTGGCCTCGATCAACCTGTTGCACTACCTCGACGAGAACGGCGAGTTCGACGTCGCCAGCTACATGCACACCATCGAGGTGATCTTCACGGCGCAGGAGATCCTCGTCGGCCGCGCGGACTACCCCACCGAGCCCATCGGCGACACCAGCCGCAAGTTCCGTCAGCTCGGCATCGGCTACGCCAACCTCGGTGCCACGCTGATGGCGCTGGGCCTGCCGTACGACTCGTACCAGGGCCGTGCGTGGGCCGCTGCGCTCACCTCGTTGATGACCGGCCATGCCTACGCCACCAGCGCACGCACGGCGTCGCGCATGGGGCCGTTCGCCGGCTTCGCGGACAACGAGGTGCACATGCTCAACGTGTTGCGCATGCACCGCGATGCGCACGACGAAATCGTGGATACCAACGTCGTGCCCGCGGAGCTCGTCGAAGCCGGCCGGGCCGCGTGGCAGGCGGCCGTTCGCGACGGCGAGGAGCACGGCGTGCGTAACAGCCAGGCCAGCGTGCTGGCGCCCACGGGCACCATCGGCCTGATGATGGACTGCGACACCACGGGCATCGAGCCCGACCTCGGTCTGGTGAAGATGAAGAAGCTCGTCGGCGGCGGCACGATGACCATCGTCAACCAGACGATCCCCCGTGCGCTGCGCAAGCTCGGCTACACCGTCGAGCAGATCGCCGACATCGTCGGGTACATCGACATCGAGAAGAGCATCCTCGGCGCTCCGCACCTCACCTCCGAGCACGTCGCCGTGTTCGCCTGCTCGATGGGCGACAACACGATCCACTACGAGGGTCACGTCCGCATGATGGGCGCCGTGCAGCCGTTCATCTCGGGGGCGATCTCCAAGACCGTGAACATGCCCGAAGAGGCCACCATCGAGGAGATCGAGCAGCTCCACCAGCTCAGCTGGGAGCTCGGCCTCAAGGCCGTTGCCATCTACCGCGACAACTGCAAGGTGGCCCAGCCGCTGAGCACCGCCAAGAAGGGCGACGTGGCGGGCGGCGTTCCTGCTGAGGCGGCCGTGTCGCAGCAGGCCGTGTCGCAGCAGGTCGTGTCGCAGCAGGTCGTGTCACAGGTCGTGTCACAGGTCGTCGAGCGCATCGTCGAGAAGATCGTCCACCAGCCCATCCGCCAGAAGCTGCCCCGCAGCCGCCGAGGTCGCACGTTCGAGTTCCGCGTCGCCGACTGCAAGGGCTTCGCCACCATCGGCGAGTACGCCAACGGCCTGCCCGGCGAAATCTTCCTCACTGTGTCCAAGCAGGGATCCACCCTCAGCGGCATCATGGATGCGTTCGCGAAGAGCATCAGCTACGGCCTCCAGTACGGGGTGCCGCTGCGAGCCTTCGTCGAGGCGTTCACGAACATGCGCTTCGAGCCGGCCGGCATGACCGACGACCCCGACATCCGCTTCGCCTCGTCGATCATGGACTACCTGTTCCGGCGCCTGGCGCTGGAGTACATGACCTACGACGAGCGAGCCGAGATGGGCATCTTCTCCATCGACGAACGGCTGCAGCCGACGCTGCCCGGCGTGGAGGAGAGCGTGATGGAGACGCGCACGGGCAGCGAGATCGCGTCCGATCCGAAGACCATTCCGTCGGCAGAAGAACTCGTGCAACAGCTCGAGCTGGGCACCGCACCGCCGGCGCCGAACAACGACATCACCAACCCGGGCGGCATCACCCGCGCTGCGGGCATCACGCCCAAGCCCGCGGTGCGCCACAGCGACGCTCCGATGTGCATGCAGTGCGGCGTGCAGATGAACCGTGCCGGCTCGTGCCACGCCTGCCCGAGCTGCGG
>JAYVMH010000151.1:0-7840 GCA_043759015.1 Actinomycetota bacterium | reverse complement strand
CGTACGGCGTGTCGGCTGCCGGTTCTAAGCGGCGCAACCTGCTCAGGTCTGCGTCGGTGCGAAATGGCCGGGCGCACACCGGCCCGGTGCCGGGTGCCACGTCGATGCCGAAGCCGATCGCGTGGGCGGGCACGACGATGTCGCTGTAGAGCACGGCTGCGTCGACGCCGTAGCGGCGGATGGGCTGCAGCGTCAGCTCCACCGAGAGCTCGACCTGCTTGATCGCGTCGAGGATGCTGCCCTCCCCGCGCAACGCCCTGTATTCGGGGAGGCTGCGACCTGCCTGGCGCATGAACCACACGGGCGTGTGGGACGCAGGAACACCACGTGCGGCATCGAGAAACGGTGCGCTGGTCACGTTCGGCACGCTACCGGGCTGGGTCCTGCGTCACGGGTGCAGTCATCCCGCCCGCCGGCGGCATCGCCACCACCGAGCTGACCAGGGGCTTTGTCGGATTCACGCCGAGGTTGTGGTGCGTTCGTGAGGCGCCGATAGAGTTTTCAGACCACGTTTTCGGGCCCCTCCCGGGCACGTGCCCCGTTTCGACATGACACAGCACCACCCGGATCTCCCCGCTGAGCAGGAGTTCATCGACTTCGCCTATCGCTGCCTCGAGCAGAGCAAGGCCGACGCGTGGAAGATGCGCGGTCTTCACGAAGGCACGCTCGGTGGCACGTTCCAGGCCCGCTACGAGCGCGACGTGTTCGACGAGGCGGTCTTCAACCGTCTCACCCAGCTCGATCTCGGCAATGCCGCCCTCGTGTTCGGCCGCATCGACCGCGGCGAGTCGGCGACCGAGCCGGCGGAGAGCTTCCACATCGGCCGTCTCGCGGTGGCCGACGAGCTCGCCGACCCCGTGGTGGTGGACTGGCGGGCGCCGATCGCCGAGCCGTTCTACCGCGCGACCGGTCGCGAGCCGCTCGGTCTGGTGCGCCGTCGCCACTTCCACGTGCACGGCCGGGATCTTCTCGGCATCGAGGACGAGCTGTTCGGCGAGGGTCACCTCGGCATCGGCGCGGAGGACGGTGTCGCGGCGCCCGGCGGGCCGGAAGGCATTCGCGGTTACAGCACGCTGCTCGCGGTGCTGCAACGCGGTCGTACCGGTCAGCTCGGCGACATCGTGGCCACCATCCAGGGCGAGCAGGACGAGATCATCCGCTCGCCCCAACCGGGCGTGCTGGTGGTGCAGGGAGGGCCGGGTACGGGCAAGACCGTCGTCGCGCTCCACCGAGCCGCGTATCTGCTGTACACGTACCGGTTCCCTCTCGAGGACCAGGGCGTGCTCGTCATCGGGCCGAACCGGGTGTTCCTGCGCTACATCGACCGTGTGCTGCCCTCGTTGGGCGAGGCCGGTGTCGAGCAGGTGGTGCTCGCCGATCTCGTGCCCGACGTGCAGTGGGCGCGCTACGGCATCGATGCCGCGGACAGCCCGCTGGCGGCTCGCGTGAAGGGCGATCTGCGAATGAGCCTGGTGATCGATCAAGCGGTCACGGATCGCGAGCGACCGCTCCGCGGGGATCTGGTCGTCCCGTTCCGCACCGGCTTCGTCCGATTGCGCGCGGAAGACACGCTGCGCATCGTGCGTGCAGCCCAACGCCGGTTCCGTCGGCACAATTCGGGACGCCGGTGGGTCGAGGGCGAGGTGTGGGCCGCGATGGCCGCCTCGTCGCGACTCGGCGACGTCGCCCCAGCCGAGGTCAAGGAGTCGCTGCGCGCGATGCCGGAGGTGCGCCAAGCGCTCGAGCGCATGTGGCCCGTGCTCACGCCCCCACAGCTCCTCCACGACCTGTTCGGCAGCGAGGCGCTGTTGAAGCTGGCGGCCGCCAAGCACCTCGCCGAGGACGAATACCTGTCGCTGTACCGGGCACGCAAGGCCGATGTCGGCAACGTCCGCTGGACCGAACACGATGTCGCGCTGCTCGACGAGGCGCGGGCGTTCCTGGGGGCCAGGCCGAGCAGGAACGGCAAGCCCGACGACGCCGAGGACATTCGCACCTACGGCCACATCGTCGTCGACGAGGTGCAGGACCTCACCCCGATGCAGTTGCAGATGGTCTCGCGTCGCTCGTTGAACGGCAGCATGACCGTCGTCGGCGATCTCGCCCAGGCCACCGGTGCGTTGGCGCCGAACGATTGGGACGACGTGCTGCGCCACCTCCCCGATCATCGTGGCGCGCGCGTGATCGGCCTCAGTGTCGGGTACCGCATCCCCGGGCAGATCATGGAGCTGGCCAACAAGGTGATGATGGCGGCGACGCCGACGCTGCGTGCACCCACCAGCGTGCGCACGGGCGACGAGCACCCGGAGTTCGTGGAGGTCGTGCAGTCCGACCTCCTGTCCGCGGTGGTCGCGGCCACCAAGGAGCTGGACGCGGACATCGGCGACGGCAACATCGCCGTCGTGGTCCCGGACTCGATGTTCGACACCGTTGCCGGCGCGCTGAGCGCGGCGGGCATCGAACACGGCGAAGCCACCAGGTCCGGCCTGGAGATGGGCATCACCGTCGTCCCGGTCAGCGTCGTCAAGGGGTTGGAGCTCGATGGGGTGATCGTCGTCGAGCCCGCACGCATCGTGCAGGACCAGGAGCAGGGCCTGAGGGCGCTCTACGTGGCGCTCACGCGCAGCACGAAGCGACTCACCATCGTGCACAGCGAGCCGTTGCCCGCTGCGATGCGCTGATTTCGCTGTCGTCGCTGTCGTTGCTGTCGTCGTTCGCTGTCGTCGTTCGCTGTCGTGAGTCAGCTGGCGGTGGGGCCCATGATCGCGTCGACGAGGCTGACCATGTTGCGGTAGGCGCGGTCCGCGTCGGCCGGACGGTGCCGATCCGTCGCCGCCCGGCAGCGGCGCACGATGAACTCGAAGTCGGGGACGAGCCCCTTGTGGGTCGCCTGGATCTCCGGTCGGATCGCGGTCCAGATCTGCTCGATGAGCAACGCCGTCTCGTTGTCGCCCTTGTTCGCGGCGACCTTCACGGAGAGCCCCTTCACCGCGTCGAGCATCACGGGCAGCAGCTGTGCAGCGGTGCCCTTCGGCAACGTGGTGGTGGTGGCGAGCACCGTCGAGTCGCCGCTGGCGATGTTCGAATCGAACGTCGTCTTGCTGCAGCCGGCAAGGGTGAGAGCGAGGCTGACGACGACGACGGACCGACGCGTCACGTGACCACCATGATGCGGGCGCTGGCGAAGGAATCGACGCCCACGTTGCGGCCGTCGATCTCGATCGTGACCGCGCCGTCGGGTGCGGTCGACATCAACCGGCCGACGTGACCAGGCGTGATGCTCGCGCCCTCCAGGAAGTCGAGCAGGCCGGGCGTGAACTCGAGCTCCTCGGGAATGCGCCGGACCGTGAACGACTCACCGATGCCGATCTCCGACAGTGGGATCATCGACGGGGCATCGTACTCCGAGCCGGGGATCGGGTTGCCGTGCGGACAGGTCGTGGGGTTGCCGAGCACTCGGTCCATCGCCTGCTCGACCGCGTCGCTGATGACGTGTTCCCACTTGCCGGCCTCGTGGTGCGCGTCCGCCCACGACAGGCCGAGGAGGTCCGTGAGGAACCGTTCGGCGATGCGGTGTCGTCGCACGACCCGCTGCGCGAGCTCCTGCCCCGCGTCGGTGAGCCGAATGGCGGTGCCGGTGGTGATCAGCCCCTCGGCCTCGAGCCGGCGGATCATTTCGCTGACGGCTGGGCGGCTGACGTGCAAGCGGTCCGCGATGCGAGCCTGGATGACGGCGACGTCGTCCTCGCGCAGCTCGAAGATGCACTCGCAGTACTCCTCGAAGGCGGGGTGGTGCTCTCCGCTTGCCGGCATGGCCGCAAGGCTATCGGCGGCGCAGCCAGGCCTCGCCGTGGCGCAGGCGACGCTCGAGCTGGTCGTTGGTGGCACTACCGACGGAGGTGATGCCGGACAGCCGGTTCAGCTCCGCCTGCACCTTGGCATGGCCCCACCCGCTAACGTCGACCAGCCGTTTGGCCAGCTCCATGTTCTTCTCGCGCAGCTCTTCCTTGCGCTCCGCGATGCTCCTGCTGCCCGGCAGCATGAACCCGGCATCGGTGGGAACCTCGGGGAGCTCGATCGCGAGCTCGTCGAGCGCGGTCGATCCGGGCTCGGGGACCTCCGGTTCGTCGTCGAACAGCGTCAGGCCGTCCTCGGTGAAGGCATGCACGGTCATGCCGGTGGCCACCGACGACAGCACGCTGAACAGCGACAGCTGCTCGGGCAGCAAGTCGAGCTCGCGTGCAGCCTCTCGTTCGAGCTGCTCCGCGCTGAGCTCGTCGTTGCGCTCCGGCGGCGGCTTCAGCACGTGGCGCCGCGCCTCGGCGATCTGGAACGCGTGCTGGCGCAGGCGCGGGTCGTCGGGCAGGTACACGTACGCCTTCTGGCTCGGCAGTCCCTTCGTCCAGCGGACGATGCGCCCGACGGCCTGGCGGAAGAAGAGCTCGGTGACCACGGTGCTGGCGTAGACGCCGACGCGCAGCCGAGGGATGTCGACGCCTTCGCTGACCATGCGCACAGCGACCAGCCACGGCCGGTGACCGGTTGCGAAGGCGGCGATCTTGCGGCTGGCATCGGGGTCGTCGCTGACCACGACTTCGGCCTCGACGTTGTACTTGAAGCGGATCAGACGCGCGATGTCGCGGGCGTGCTCCTGGTCGGTCGCGATCGCCAACCCCGCGGCCTCCGGGTGGGTGCGGCGGATGGCCATCAACCGTTCGTGGGCCTGGTCGATCACCGCCGGCAGCCAGTCGCCCTGCAGGCTGAGCGCGGCCCGGAGCCGGTGCGACGCGCCGGTTCGGTCGAGGTCGTCGTGGAAGTTGGCGGTGAGGATGCTGCCGTCGGCGGCGCTCCATTCCATCAACCCGTCGAAGCGGGGGAAGTACACCGGTCGCACGACGCCGCCGTCGCGCAGCGCATCCGCGTAGCCGTAGGTGAAGTCGGGTTGGGCTTCGCCACCGACGCCGGTGTCTTCGTAGCGGACGAAGGGGATGCTGGCCGTGTCGCTGCGGAAGGGCGTGCCGCTGAGGCACAGGCGGCGGTTCGCCTGCTCGAAAGCCGTGCGGACGCCGTCGCCCCAGGCACGTTCGTCGCCCGCGTGGTGGACCTCGTCGAGCACCACGAACGCGTCGTCGCACAGGCCGCGCAGCTTCTTCGAGGTGTCGGCCGTGGCGACCTGCTGGTACGTCGTGACGATGCCGTGCACGTCCTTCGCCACGCCGTCCGCGGGTGACCAGTTGTGGTCGACGTGCAAGCCCATCCGGTGCGCCGCCAGGGCCCACTGCGTCTTGAGGTGCGTGGTGGGTGCGACGATCACGAGTCGGCGGCGTTCGTTTGCCAGCGCCCACCGGGCACAGGCCAACGCGAACGTCGTCTTGCCGGCGCCCGGTGTGGCGACGGCGAGGAAGTCGGGTTGTTCGCTGGCGGCAAACTTGTCGAACGCTTCGCGTTGCCAGGGTCGGAGGTGCACGCGGTCGGTCATGGGAACCATGGAGTCTGGCCGGGCTCGGGCGAAGTTTCGCGAACCCCTCAGATCACGCAGACGTCGAACGCCGCGACCTGCAGGTACGCGGCAGCGACCGTCAACCGGTCGTGGGTCGGCTCGGCGAGCGGGGGCGTGTGAGGGCGCGCCCCGTGCTGTCGGAAGCCGATGACCTTCACACGCATCTCGGTGTCGATCGACGCGAGCCATTCGGCTGTACGCCCCAACAGGTCGGGATCGTCGTTCACCCCGTCGAGGATGAGGAGCCGCACCTCGTACAGCAGATCGAGGTCGTGGAGCAGGCGGATGCTGTCGAGCACCGGCTGGTTCGACTGGCCGGTCATTGCGCGGTGGATCTCGGGGTCGAAGCACTTCAGATCGATCATCGTGCCGTCGGTGACCGGCGCGAGCCGTCGCCACGTCGCCTCGTCTGCAGATCCGTTGGAGTCGATGAAGCAGGTCAGCCGGGAGAGCTCGGCGTCGTGGCGGACCGCCGAGAAGAACTCGACGAGGAAGTCGGGCTGCAGGGTGGCTTCGCCGCCGGACACCGTGATCCCGCTGAGGAACGGTGCCGCCTTCCGGAGCCGGGGCAACAGGTCGCGCACCTCGGTGCGGAAGTGGTCGCCGCCGGCCAAGGGGATGGTCTGGGGGTTGTGGCACGCGAGGCAGTCGAAGTTGCACCCCTGCAGGAAGATCACGAACCGATTCCCGGGGCCGTCGACGTTGCTGAACGTGATCGTGTCGGCCACAAAGCCGGTCATTCGCCCCTGCCGATTCGCTTGATCGCTCGCCGGGTGAGGTGGAACGAGTCCTCTGCCCCAGCGGCGAGGAAGTCGCTGCCGTGCCGCGCCGCGCCCGTCGCTTTGATCGCGGCCAGGTCGCTCTTGCGCACGAGGTAGCCGGTGATGCGGACGAACTCGTTCGAATCGAGGTTGAACGTGAAGTCGCGCATCCCCTCGCGGAACGAACCTCGGATGATGTCCACGATCGCTTGTGGGTTGCGGACCGCGGTCTCGTCCACGTGGAAGATGTCGCTGACGCCCGACACGAACAGGTGGTGATGCGGAGCGCACGTGGTGAGGTGGGCGAGCAGGTCCGGCTCGTCGCCCACCGGGATGCGCGTGCCGGCGGTGACGCCCTGGTCGCTGTCGATGCCGCTCTGGCTGTGGAGGTAGCAGCGACCGTTGCCGCCGTCGCAGTACGGCATCGATCGGTCGGCGACGAGTGCGGCGACGCGTTCGACGATGCGGATCGACAGCGCATCGGCGTGCGGGTCGTGGCCGTAGCGGCCGCTTCGGCCCTCGTACTGCATGAGGAGGTTCACGCATTCGGCCAACCCGAAGATGCCGAACATCGCCGAGAAGCGATGGATGTCGATCAGGCCCTCCTCGGCCAACCAGTGAGTGTCGAAGAAGTGCTGCTCCTCGACCAGGGAGCGGACGCGTGCCTCGGTGAGCTCGGCGGTCAGCTCCACGAAGTGGGGGAGCGTGGTGGCCATGAAGTCGTCGGCGCTGCCGGTGTGCCGCAGCGTCGCCTCCTTGAGGTTCAACCGGACGAGCGTGTGTGCGCCGCCGCCGATCTTGAGCGAGTTGTAGCAGCTGACAGCGGCGTACCGCTCGCCATGATCGCCGACCATCATCGGGTGGTTGACGAAGTGCGGTTTGCCGGTGACGAAGACGGTGCGAACGGCGTCCTCGACGAGATCGTCGGGGGTGATGTCCGGGTCCACCTTGAGCGTGATGTTGGGGACGCTCTGGCGCAGGCTTCGCTCGACCCGCAAGATCGAGCGGGCGATCCGGCTGTCGTGGGGTCCGAGGTCGAGGTGGACGAACGCGTCGGGCAGCATGCGGTCCAGTCCGATCCAGAAGCGACGCAACGTCGCGTCGAGTTCGTCGTCGGTGATCGAGTCGTCCACGAACGGTGCGAGCACCTTGTCGAGGTCGCCGAGGTAGACCGGGTAGGTCGTCACGCTGGGAACGTTGGCGTACATCACCTGCAGGAACGCCAGGGCGTCGTGGAGGGTCGTCGGTGCGGACATCTCCAGGTGGGTGAGGCCCTGGCGGATCGCCTTTTCGTAGTCGGGGAGGATGTAGCGCGCGGTGTACGGCGCATGGCCTTCGAACATGTCGCAGATGATGCGCTTGTCCAGCGCTTCGCTGCATTCGGGCGACAGCGCCGGGTACGGCAGCGACTCAGTGGCGAGGGCCGCCAGTCGACGCAGCTTCTGGTCGTACGACAACCCCCCGTCCTGGACCAGCATGCGGGCGCGTTCTTGAAGTTCGTGCATCTCCACGAGTCCATCGTGCATCGTCTGCGCGCAACGAGGGCAGGGCCGAAGGTCGGTAGCGTGCCACCTTCGGC
>JAYVMH010000150.1:0-17975 GCA_043759015.1 Actinomycetota bacterium | reverse complement strand
TTGAGCCAGTTGGTGCTGTAGGTCGCCGCACCGAGCACGCCCCGTCGGCGGAGCTCGATGACGTTCGTCGCGGCCAGCACCGCCACCACTGCCAGAAGGACCCCGACCGCCGGCACGAGGCGGCGGATGCGGCGTCGCCAGAAGGCACCGACCCGCAGCCTCCCGTGCTGCTCGATCTCGGCGATGAGGAGTCCGGTGATCAGCCACCCCGACAACGCGAAGAACAGGTCGACGCCGACCCAACCCCCGGCCAACACGCCGGTGTGGAACCCCACGACCACCATGACGGCGATCGCCCGGAGGCCGTCGAGGCCGGGGCGGTGCTGGAACCGCGGCTGCTCGAAAGGGCTCGACGACATCGGGTCGTCATGGTACCCGCGTGGTCGGCGCCGACGGACAATCGAGCGGCAGCGCTGGATAGACTTGACGCCTCGTGCGCGTACTCGTGATGACCCCCACCTACAACGAGGTAGAGAACATCGCCAAGTGGGTCGAGCGCGCTCGGGAGGCGCTTCCGGGCGCGTCGTTGCTGGTGATCGACGACTCCAGCCCCGACGGTACGGCAGCGGTGGCCGAGGTGGCGTGCGAGGTCGCCGGCAACGCGCAGGTCGTGGTCCGACCCGAGAAGAACGGCCTCGGCAGTGCGTACCGGCATGCGTTCGACCTTGCGCTGCAGAGCGGTGCCGGGTACATCGTGCACATGGACGCCGACCTGTCGCACGACCCATCGGCGCTCCCATCGATGGTGGCGGCGCTCGACGGTGGCGCCGAGATGGTGATCGGCTCTCGGTACGTCCCTGGCGGAGCCACCCAAGACTGGCCGCTGCACCGCCGTCTGCTCTCCAGATGGGGCAATCGTTACACCGCGGCCGTCGTCGGCCTGCGTATCAGCGATGTCACGTCCGGCTATCGGGCGTACACGGCAGACGCGGTGAAGCGCATCGATCCCGCCGGCACCGAGGCCGACGGCTACGCATTCCTCACCGAACTGGCGGTGCGGGCGCAGGATCTGTCGCTGAGCATCGCCGAGGTGCCCATCGTGTTCCGCGATCGCACGTACGGCTCGTCGAAGATGAGCATGCGAATCATCGCCGAGTCGATGTTGTTGGTGACGCGATGGGGCGTGAAGCGACGTTTCGGGCGTGGCCGAGTGCCCTCCACTCGCTAGCCTCAACGCCCAATGGGGGAAGGGCAGGCAAGGGCGGATCACGAGCCAGGGATCGACGGCTTGCGGGCCGTCGCTGTCGGCGCGGTGCTGCTGTTCCACAGCGGTTACACGTGGGCGCGGGGCGGCTTTCTCGGTGTGTCCGTCTTCTTCACGCTGTCCGGGTTCCTGATCACCGGACTGCTGCTCGACGAGATCGGCCGGACCGATCGGATCCGGCTGCGCGCGTTCTGGGCACGCAGGGCGCGGCGGCTGGTACCGGCGTCGGCGGTGTGCCTGTTGTTCGTGGCGCTCCTGGTGCCCTTCTTCGCTGCGGCAGCACGACCGGCGCAGGTTCGCGCGGACATCCTGTCGGCGCTCGCCCACGTCGCGAACTGGCGGTTCGTGGCGGCCCATCAGTCGTACGCCGACCTCTTCGTCGGCGGGCCATCTCCCGTGCTCCACTTCTGGTCGCTGGCGGTCGAGGAGCAGTTCTACATCGTCGTTCCCTGCGCGATGGCGTTCGCCGCCTGGGGAGCGCGCCGTCTGCGGCTGAGGTGGTTGCCCACGGCGACGCTCGTGGTGCTGACCGGGTTGAGTCTCCTGTGCGTCTTCGCGACACGTTCCCAGGACCTTGCCTACTACGGCACACAAACTCGTGCGGCCGAGTTCCTCGTCGGCGGCCTGTTCGCCGTCTGGCGACGCCGATCCACGGACCGATTGTCGACGCGTGCGCCGGGCTGGCTGCCGGCAACGGTCGGGTTGATCGCCCTCTCCGCGACGGCGTGGCTCGTGCGGTCCGTGCGCCAGACCGATCCCTGGTTGTACCACGGTGGCTTTGCGCTGCTCTCGGTGCTGTGGTGCTTGCTCATCCTCGGCGCGCTCTCGTCCGGTCTGATGCGGACCGCCCTGTGCAGATGGCCGCTGGTGCGCATCGGGCAGCTCAGCTATGGCATCTATCTCTTCCACTGGCCGGTGTTCCAGCTCATCACCGCAGCACGAGTGGGCGTCGGCGGTCCGATGTTGCTCTCCATCCGATTGTTCACCACGGTGGAGCTCGCCAGGCTCTCGTCGCGACTCGTCGAGCGACCATTACGCGAGCGACGCTGGCGACTGCAGGGGGGTCGCGCCGCAGCGGCGATCATCACGAGCATGCTCCTCATCGTTGGCGTGACGGCGCTCCGCTCACAGCACTCGGTCGGCGCGGCCGTCAGTTCGATGGTCACCGCACCGGACCACGTCGTGGAGCTCGGTGCGCACAGCTCGACGCCGGCGCCGGTGGTGGCGCCGCCCACGACCGACATCGTCGTGGTCGGTTCCGGCGATGTCGACCTCGGGGCGGTCCGCCGTGTGGTGGCGTCGGCAGGCCCGGGCGTGCGGCTCGTCGACCTCACCGAGCCCGGGTGCGGTGCGTTCCTCGCCGAGGACGAACAGCGGGGATGCACGTCGGTGAGCGGTCTGTTGCGGTACTACCTCGCGAACGCGCCTCGGCCGGCCGCGGTGGTCCTGGCGGTCGGTGGGACGGACCACGCGGCAGCCGCGGCACGCATCAGCAAGGCGGCCACCCGCGGCACGACTGCGTTGATCGAGCAGTACACGGTGGTCGAGACGGATGCCCGCGTCGTGGACGATCTGCGCACCACGATCGGCGACGGCGTGCAGCTCTTGGTGCTGGATCAGCCCTCCGACGCATTCACCGCACTCTCCAATCAGCTGCTCATCGCCACCGTGCGCACGCAGGATTCCGCGATGACCACGCCGACGGAAGTTGGCCACATCCTCCGATCGGCCATCGATCGTCGACGTCTTGCCCTCGTCGAACCGGCTCGTCTGCGGGTGATGGTGATCGGCGACAGCACGTCGTATGGGGTGGCGCTGGGGCTCGATCGATTGGCGTCCGACAAGTTGCAGGTGGTGTGGGCGGGTCGTCGCAACTGTCCGATCGCGCCCGCTGTCGAGATCCGTTGGTGGCCCGGCGCGCAGTTCACGATGCAGGACTGCCTCGCGTCGCAACGACAATGGCCCACGATCGCGGCGCAGCTGCGGCCCGATGTGGTGCTAGTTGTCGAATCGTTGCCCGAGCACTCGGAGCAGCGCTACGAGGGCGATCCGAACTGGTACGCGGCAGGCGACCCGCGGTTCACGCAGGTCCACGAGATCGCGATGCAGCAGCTCATCGACATGATCGCGCCCTACCACGCAACGGTGATGCTCTCCGACTCACCTCACGGTGGCTCGTCGCAGCGCGCGCGCGTCGACGCGTGGAACGTACTCGTGGCCCGTTGGGCGGTCAGATGGCCGACCGTCGGCGTGCTCCCGCTCGCAGGGTTCCTCGACGCCACGGAGGCGGCGGCCGGCCACTCGTTGCGACCCGACGGCATCCACATGAACGATGCCACCGAGGCCAAGGCGATCTCCGAGGTCTACCTGCCACCGTTGATCCAGCGGTACTCGGAGCGCGTGGAGGGCTCTGCAAACTCGGTGTCGTCGCCGTGAACCGGATCGGTCGTCAGCAGGTGGGCATGTGCGTCGGTTGGTACAAGGGCGCCCGCACCGGCATCAGGAACAGGGCCACGGGCACGCCGATCGCGTCGTAGCGGGCGACGAGGCCGCGGATCTCGTTGCCGGTCGGGTCTGGTCCGTACAGCAGGTAGGCGATCCCGTACTGCGTGTCCATGTTCGGCGCCAGGCATTCGAGGTGGATCGCTGCGAGCTTGTGCTCGATCTCGGAACGGAGCCGGGTCGATTCGGTTCGCTCCGTCGCGCTGCGATCGTCGTAGTAGGCGATCTCCTTCGCGTCGGCACGTCCGCGGACTTCGGTGATGGGCGTCTCGCCCAGCACGACGAACAGCTCGTCCGTTGCGTTGGCTTCCGGTAGGACACGATGGGGGAGCGCACCCGCGCTCTCCTGTGGATCCACGCCCACCGAGTAACCACTTCGCTCGAGCTCCAGCAGCACACCGTACGGAACACCGCTGAGTGTCGCGGGGTCGTGCCAGCGCACCAGGTGATGCCCTCCGCGAGGCAGCCGGCCGGCGAGCGCGTGAGTGACGCCCGCGACCATGCGCGAGTTCCGGGGCGACGCCGCCGAGGTGGTGGCGAAATCGGCGATGGCGAACACGCCGACGACGGCCACGACGCCCAGTCCGATCCAGCGCGTCGTCGCCCGCCCGCGCACGTCGGCGACGGGCACGAGCAGCGCGGCGACGAACAGCCATGCCGCGATCACCCACCACCAACGCACGGTGTACTCGTAGAGGCCGCCGAAGATGCGCGCCGTCGCCGCGATGCCGACGACGCCGAGCCCGGCACAGATCACGGCGAGTCCGATGGCCAGCCGGCCGCTGGTTTCGTGCCGTGCCATGCGCAGGCGGCGCAGCGCAAGCGCGAGCAGCACGATGGTCGGTGCGAGGTACAGCCAATGTATGGCGATCATCGAGATGCGATCGCCGACCAGCCACGGGCCGATCACACCCAGTTCGGTGCATGCGACCTTCACCGCGGTGGCCAGACCGACGTAGATGCGTGGCGTGCCGTCGGGTTCGACCGTGGCCGTGAAGTGGTGCCAGAGGATGCGCAGGTTCCCGGGGTTCCGACGGATCTGATCGAGGACCGGGGGGATCCACATCACGAGGGCGCCGACGACCGACCAGCCGATCCACATGAACGCCGCCCTGCGATCGAGCGGACTGCGGTCGTGCGTCGAGCGTTGCTGGACGAGCACGACGATCGTCGTCAGCCCGAGCGCGGCGGCGACGATCGGCAGGTAGCCGACGTGGCACTGGACAGCGAACACGCCGCAGAAGTAGGCGATCGGCAAGCACCTGGGTCGGCGGTTCACGGCACCCCAGATCGCGGGGATCATGCAGAAGAAGGCGAAGACCGAACCCCACGGGTTCCACGGATCGAGGATGACCCTGGGTCCACCGGACCGAACGAGCGCGAGGGCGGCGATCGCGGCCAGCAATCCGGCGAGGTCGCCACCGACGCGGCGGGCGAGGTAGACCGCGCCGGAGATGAACGCGAACTGCATCGTCGCCATGCCGAGCATCAGACCGAACGACGCCCTCCCGGTGATGAGGTACGCGGGCAGCAGCGCGACCCACAACGCCGGACCGGGGTGCGATCCTTGTCCGTAGGGCACGAACAGCTGGCCGATCCGGCCCGCGGCACCCACGAGCGGCGGATGGGAGAAGAAGCCCCTGACGTGGAGCTCTGCCTGGGCCATGTCGCCCGTGGGGTACCACGGGTGACGCCCAGCACTCACCAGCGCGCAGACGAAGATGATGCCGATCAGCGCGACCGTGGCGACGGTGCCGTTCCCGACGTTCGGCCGCGGACGAGTCAGTGTGGCCTCCGGAACCGGTCGCCGAACGCCGAGTAGCGAACGATGCAGTACATCGCTCGAACACCGTCGCGCCATCCGATCTTCTTGCCCTCCTCGTACGTGCGGCCGGAGTAGGAGATGCCGACCTCGTAGATCCGGAGCTGGCGCCGGGCGAGCTTGGCCGTGATCTCCGGCTCGAACCCGAAGCGGTCCTCTTCGATGTCGATCGACTGGATCACCTCGCGGCGGAACACCTTGTAGCAGGTCTCCATGTCGGTGAGGTTGAGGTCGGTGAACATGTTCGAGAGCAGGGTCAGGAACCTGTTCCCGAGCGAGTGCCAGAAGTAGAGCACCCGATGGGGCCCTCCGGCGAGGAATCGCGAGCCGAACACGACGTCGGCGCGGCCGTCGAGCAGCGCGACGAGGAGGGTGCCGTACTCGGCGGGGTCGTACTCGAGGTCGGCGTCCTGGACCACCACGTACTCGGACCGTGCTTCGCGGAACCCGGTTCGCAGCGCGGCGCCCTTGCCCTGGTTCCGGTCGTGGAGCAGCACGCGTACGCGGGGCTCATCGATGGTCGCGAGCTCTTCGCGAGTGCCGTCCGACGAACCGTCGTCCACGACCACGATCTCGGCCACCCACGGGCTGTCAAGCACCAATCGGAGGAGTTGCTTGATCGTCTTTTGCTCGTTGTAACAGGGCACGACGACGCACAGGCAGGGCTTGGGCTCCGATTTCATGGCAGCGAAACCTTACACCGGCGGGTGTTTGCGGGGCCGGTGCCACTCATCGACGAGCAGCATGGTGGCAGCGATGATGACGGCCACGAGGATCGGCCGATGAAGACGTTCGAAAGCGGCCGGCCACCCGAATCCGGGGTGCGACGGTCTCACCAGCCGGTGGGCGGCGATGGCCGCGGCGCAGAGCCCGATCATCATGAATGAGCAGACCGTGACCACTTGCTTGCGGCGCACAACGATGGCGAGCGCACCGATGGGCACCACGACCAGGCTCCACTTGGGGCTCACCGCGAGCGCGGTGGCGAGTGTCATCATCACTGTCCCGACGACCAGACGAGCCCTCGATGACGTCGCCGTGTCGAGGCCGACCGCGCGTGCTGACATGGAGGGCACCAGGACTCGTTGACGACGACGCCACGGCAGGGCCGCCCCGCACATGATGAGGATGACGAGGACCGACAGCCACACGACGAGGTCCAGACGACGCTGCGGCGTCCAGCGGATCGAGATGTCGGCGGTTCCGCCGGCGTGGGGCGTCACGAACCACGCGTTCACGCCGCCGTTGACCGACGTGTGTCCACCCAACGAGGCGTTGCCGCTGGTCGCCTGCCAGCCATCGGAGAACCCTTCGCCGAAGACCAACCAGCACCCCTGCGGGCAGCTGGCGATGCGCGCGTGGTGGACGTCGCGCCCTCGTTCGAATACGACCGTCGGCACCACGCGGGCGAGGTGCGGATCGTCCGCGGGGCGCTCGTCGAGGACGACGCTGTCGACGTCGAGACCTTCGGTGGTTGCGCTCGCGACGTCGTGCGTTCCCGCCGCCAGCGGGGTGGGGGAGGTGCACAGTCCGACCCACGTCGGGTTCCCACCCTCGATCGCGGCGACGTCGTCGGCCGTCAGTCGCAGGCCGGCCGGGGCTCGGTCGATCCGGAGGGTGCCGGTGCTGCAACCGGCGGCGAGGGCGGTCGAATGTCCGCTGAGGTCGGCTGCGCCGACCTGCACCCGCCACGTGGGCGCCGGCAGCGCCGGTGTCTGCACGACCCGGCGCAACAGCGGTTCCTCCGGCCCGCTCAGTCCGGGGCCGAGGGCGTCGCGATGGCGCAGTCGGGTGAGCACCACCGAGAACGTCGTGGCGGTCGAGGCCTGCTGGAGCAGCGGCACCCGGACCACCTCCGGAGCCGGGGTCGGGAGGAGGTCGGCGAAGCCGGTGGGGCCGGGTTGGTCGACGGCGAGGATCGTGATGGTGAGCGGCCCGTCACCGGCCGGCGTCGGAATCGGTGCTCTACTCGCCAGCGCGGCGATGTCCACCACGATCGACGTCGTGCCGCGACGGATCGCGATGCGAGCGACGTGCGCCGCGGTCGAGGCGGCAACCGTCCGCAGCGGCCCGTGCTGGCCGCTGATGGTGAGCGACTCGCCGATCGTCGGACCGCCGTCGATGCCGACGATCCACGCCGTCGAAGGGTCGCCGTCCACGGCTTGCGCTGGTCGGAACTGCGGCAGGAGCCGCACGGGGCTGCCGTACGATGTGGCGTCGACCCCTGTCAGCGCACCGAACTCCGCAACTGACTGGTCGTCGGGGGTCTGGCCGGCGAACAGCGGGAATCGAACGTCCTGCGCGTCGAACCGGGTGGCAGCGAGGCTCGTGGCCGACTCGGTGGCTCCCCACACGTCCTGTGAGCCGCGCCATTGACGAGCGCGCTTGCGATTGGAGTCGGTGACGATCACGGCCGCGCCGGTCTTCACAGCGCCGTCGATCTCTGCAGTCGTCATGGCGGCGGCATATCGGACGATCTCGGTGCCGTCGAGCAGGCCCGCAGCGGTCGCGTCGACGATGCCGTCGCCGCTGCCGTAGACGATGACCGTGCTCGTCGCGGCGTGCACCATCGGCGACGCGCGGTCGACTCCATACAGACCAACCCGCGTCGACGCCTGCTGGGCGTGTACATCTGTCGCCGTCTCGAGCAGGCGGGCGACGGAGTCCGCCGATGCGCTGGCGAACTTGGTGTGGTTCGCATCCTTCGCCAACCAGATCGTGTCCGCACCGACGAACCGGGCGATCGGGGCAACCGAGGCCGCAACGGCGGTGCCGTCCTGAAGGCGGTCATCGAATGCGTACCAGAGGTCCATCAGGCCGGGGGAGCCGAGTGGCAACCAATCCCGTGTGATCAGCGGACGGTGGATCGTCCACGCGAGTGGTGGGTCGACGGTGTAACCCCAGTCGAACACCTGCGATTCGACGCCGGGGAGCTGGATCACCTTGGCCTGCGGATCGCCGCCGTCGACCGTCGAGGCGGCGGCTGTCCAGTCGGCCGGGGGACGTTGGTCGTGGAGCAGACCGGGGTCGACGATCGCCCCGGTGGACAACGAGGGAAGGTTGCCCAACACGAGTGCGGCGACACCGACGGGAACGGCAATGGTGACCCATCTGGTCCTCGACGCCGCGGCCGCTTGAACGATCGCGGCGAGCGAGATCGCGATCGCGGCGGTGATCAGCGGAACCGCGCGGGTGCTGCTGCGCATCGCGAGTGCGAGCGACGAGCGGGAAGCATCGGCGAGCCCGGACATGAGGGGCGAGGCGTTGGTGATCGGGTGGACGCCGACGGCCAGGATGACGCCGCACACGAGGAGAGCGCCCGCGAGCCAGCGCTCGGAGAATCGGAGGAGGAGCAGCGCGCCCAGCCAGATTGCGATCAGCACCGCACCGGCGGCGAGCAGCCACCACGACGACATCATCGCGATGGCCGCAGTCGTGGTCGCGCCGGAAGGTGCCTTCACGTACGACAACCAGTAGCCCGATTGACGGAGGACTTCGAAGGACGTGGACGTGGCCGAGGTGGCCTGCAACGTCTCGCTGTACCCGAGCACGTCGGCGCCGTACCTACCCTGGATGAGCAGCATCGTCATCCACCACAGCGATACAGCCGCGCTCGCCCCGCCGATGCGGGCGGCACCGGCGACCGCCTGGCGCGGTCGTACGCTGCCGCGGCGAACTTCGTCGATGAGGACCAGGATCGGAGCCGGCGCGATCATCAGCGTCGCGGTCAGGTTCACGCCCCCGACGGTGAGGATCACGAGAGCGAACAGCGCGGTCGGTCGACGCCACTCGCGAGGCCGGATGCACGCCGGTGCGAGCAGCATCAGCCATCCGACTGCCGCCCACGGCAGCAGCAGCACCGACGTGCGCGACACATAGGGGAGCACGTACGGACTGCACTGGTAGGCGAGGGCCGCACACACCGCGGCGGGCACGCTGTAGCCACGACGACGGATGAACAGGAACATGCCGAGACCGGCGAGGAACAGGATGGTGCCGACCCACAGGCGTTGCACGACCCATGGCGCGAGGCCGAGGCGTTCGAACGTCCAGTAGAACGGCCCCGAAGGCCACAGGTAGCTGATCGACTGATGCGGCACCCAACCGCCGAACTGATCGGTGTCCCACGAGCGCAGTGCTGTGCCCATCAACCTGGCGGGGTCGAGCGTGAGGCCCAGCTTCGTGTCGGCGGGCAGCCGGCCCGGATGGGCGAGCAGGAGTGGAACGTAGGCGAGCAACGCCAGCAATCCGCCGGCCGCGCGACCCGACCTGCCGCCCAGCCGCGGCGTTGTCACGGAATTGCTCCGAGCACCCCGTACAGCGCGGTCAGCCCCACCAACCCCGCACCGCACGCCGACAGCACGAAGGGCCACCAGTCGCGGTGATCGCGTGAGAACCACACGCCCGCCGGGATGAACAGGGGAAACGCCGTGAAGAGGAATCGTGGACGGGCGGTCACGGTCTCGGGCAGCAGCATGAGCAGCGCGATCACCACGATGTACGCGACCATGAAACCCGGAAGGCGATGCTTCCAGAGGAACCACAGCAGCAACACGAGTGTGAGCATCGAGAGCAGGGTGACGGTGTTCGTCGGCGACGTCAGCGGCCGGCTGATCGCCTCCCACGTGCGCCTCAATGCGGTGGCCCCGAAGCTGGTGCCTTCGCCCCACGCCTCGCGCTGGACACGGAACCACACGCCGGGCTCGCCCGTTCGCCGGTCGATCCACCACTGGAAGCCGAGGAAGCCCAGTGGCGACAGCACGACCGCGACGAGCGACATCCACTCACGTCGTCGGCGGATGGCGACGATCGATGCCACCAGACACGCGGCGATGAGCGCGACGCCGTTGGGGCGCGTCGCTGTGCCGAGCGCAGCGAGGATGCCTGCAGCCCACCAGTTTCGTTTGAGCAGGAAGTACATGCACCCGGCGGCCAGCACGATCAAGAGCGCCTCGGTGTACGCGAAGGAGAGCACGAAGCTGCCGGGGAAGATCGCGAACAGCACCATGGTGCGCTCCGCGATGTTCACGTCGAACAGCTCCCGGGCGAGCAGGCCGACGAGCATCACCGCGACCGCGCCGAGCACGAGGTTCACCACCAACGCGGCGATTGTGTCGTCGCCGGGAATCACATGGTCGGCAAACCGCACGAGCATCGGGTACAGGGGGAAGAACGCAGCGCGAGCGTCCGACACACCGTAGGTGACGTTGGGTCGGACGTAGATCGGGTAACCGCTGCGAACGATCCGCATGTACCACACGCCGTCCCACGACGTGAGGACGTCCAAGATCGGTCGGATGGCACTCGCGGGGATGGGCTTGTTCGAGTAGTTGGGGTCGGCAAAGGGAGCCCGTGGGAAGTTCGCGATGCGCAGGTTCTCGTCGGCTCGGAGCTCGGCGGCCACGATCGCCGCGCCGACGGCCACGCACATGCGGGAGAGGAGATACACCAGCCACGCCTTGCGAACAGCGAAACGCCAGGTGTGCGAGGTGCTGGGAGGGTCTGCGGAAACGTGGTCGGTCATCGAAACAGCGATGGGGTGAAGGCGTGGCGACGCTAACACCTTGGCGCAGTCACCGACGGTTCAGGCGAATGATGCGCTGGCGCGGGCCGAACTTCGGTGCGCGATGGCCGTCGAGCAGCAGCAGACGGCACACCCTGCCGCGTTGACCTTCGTAAGGGGCGAGCAGTTCGAGCATCTCCTCGTCGGTGCCACGAGGCCGTCCGGTGAACGCGTGGGTGATGATGTTCTTGAGGTGGTAGTCACCCACCGCGACAGCGTCGGGGTCGCCGACCGCGTGGGCGAGCACGCTCCCGATGGTCCACTGGCCGATGCCGGGCAACAGCGCCAGAGACCGCGAAGGATGGGGGAGCAGCGCCCAGTCGAACATTCTGTCGGCGTGGCGTGCGACCGTCCGCACGGCCTCCGCCCGCTTGGTCTCGACCCCGAGTTGATGGAACCACCAGGACGGGCGCTCGAGCACGGTGGCCGGGTCGGGCGGAAGGGTCAATCCCGCAGGCCCGGGCGCCGGTCGGCCGAGCCGCTGCACGAGGCGCCACCACTGCTCCAGCCCCTCCCCGCCGGTGACCCGTTGGCCGAGCACGGTCGGGATGAGCTCGTGGTACAGCGTGCCGCTGGATCCGAAGTGCACACCGGGATGGTGATGCTGTGCCCGTAGGAGGGCCGGATGCCCGGTGGTGAAGACGTGGCCTTGGTCGAGGTGGCCGACGAGCCCTGGAACTGATGCCGCCAACCAGTCCGCCCCGTCGCCCCAGGCCTCCGTGCGCATCGCGCCCTCTCGCCAGTCGAGATGCACCGTGGCGGGCCCGAAGGGAGTGAGCGTGGCCCGCCAGAACTCGCCGGGCAGCAACCTCGTGGTGGGGTCGAACCGGCCGTACCGATAGCTCGACAGCGTGCCCGTGGGGTCGCTCGGCCGTCCTGCTGGTGACGGTGAGGGTGAACGGGGCATTGCGGCGACTGTAACTCGCTGTCCGCAGGCCCGACGGGACAACATGGTGCATGGCAGTCGTCGAACGTTCCCAACCCGCCCCCGGTGTCGTCCAACTGACGATGAACCGTCCCGACAAGCTCAACGCGATGACGGCCGACCTGGTCCAATCGCTTCATGATCAGCTCGACGAGATCGCCGTCGACCCCGCCGCACGAGTCGTCGTCCTCACCGGTGCTGGTCGCGGGTTCTGCGCCGGGCTCGACCTCGGCGGTTACGGCAAGGCACCGAACACCGCACATCTCGGGGCCACGCAGGCAGGCTTCGCCGTGCAGAAGCACATCGCCACGCTGATCCCGAAGATGCGATCCATCCCCCAACCGATCATCGCTGCCGTGAACGGCGCGGCTGCGGGGGGAGGGTTCGCGTTGGTGCTGGGATCCGACATCCGCCTGGCCGCCCGCACCGCCAAGTTCAACGCCGCGTTCATCCGGATCGGGCTGTCGGCCTGCGACATCGGAACCAGTTGGCTGCTGCCCCGCCTGGTCGGAGCGTCACGCGCGCAGGAGTTGATGCTCACCGGTCGCGTGTTCGACGCCGAGGAGGCGTACCGGATCGGGCTGGTCGTCGACCTTCTCGACGACGACACTCTGATGGATGCCGCGTTGACGAAGGCGCACGAGGTGATGCGCAACACGCCATTCGGCGTCGCGCTCACCAAGGAGGGGATGTGGAGCGCGCTGGAGATCCCGGCGTTGCAGAACGCGATCGACCTGGAGAACCGGCAGCAGATCATGGCCTCGGCGACCGCCGATCATCGCGAGGCGATGGCGGCATTCCTGGAGCGTCGTCCACCGGAGTACACGAACCACTGATGACCGGCGTGGTCAGGAGGGGGCGCGGAGGGCGACAGGGGCGTCGCCGCCGACCAGGGGGTGGTGGCACGCCACGAAGTGGCCGGCGCCGATCTCGCGCAGTTGGGGTTCCTCGAGCCGACAGCGATCGTCGGCAGCGGGGCAGCGGGGATTGAACCGGCAGCCCGGCGGGGGCAGCACGGGCGAAGGCGGCTCGCCTTCGATCGCCACCTTCTGCACCGCGACCTCGGGATCCGGGACGGGGATCGAGTTGAGCAGCACGGCGGTGTAGTGATGGGCGGGCGTCTGGTAGAGCACGTCGCTCGGCGCCACCTCGCACAACTTGCCGAGGTACATCACCGCGATGCGATCGCTGATGTTCTTGACCACCGCGAGGTCGTGGGCGATGAAGATCAACGTCAATCCGTGCTTGGCCTTGAGGTCCTCGAGGAGGTTCAGCACCTGCGCCTGCACGCTCACGTCCAGCGCACTCACCGGCTCGTCGCAGATGATCAGTGTCGGGTCGAGCACCAACGAGCGGGCGATCGAGATTCGCTGGCACTGCCCACCCGAGAACTGGTGCGGCTGGCTCTCGGCGGCTCGTTCGGGGTCGATGCCGACCTCGCTGAGCAGCGCGTCGACCTTGGTGTTGCGCTCGGCTTCGGTGCCCCGCTTCCAGATCGACAGTGGCTCCATCACGATGTCGCGGACCTTGCGGCGCGGGTTGAGGCTGGAGATCGGATCCTGGAAGATCATCTGCATCCGAGTGCGGGCCTCGCGCATGTCGTGGTGCGACATCGAGGTGAGCTCACGGCCCTCGAAGACGACCGAACCGCCTTCGGGTCGACGCAGCTGCATCACGGCCCGACCGGTGGTGCTCTTGCCGCAGCCGCTCTCGCCGACGAGACCGAGCGTCTCGCCGCGCAGCACGTCGAAGCTGATGCCGCTGACCGCGTTCACCTTCAGGCCGGTGCGTCCGACCGGGAACTCGACCACGAGGTCTTCCACCCGGAGCAACACGTTCTCGTTCGTCGGCCGCAGATGGGCCTTGCCCGTACCAGCCATCAGGCTGCCTCCACCGTGTTCTTCTTGGCGGCGTTGCGCTCGCGGGATTCGTGATATTCGGGGGAGCCCACCGGGTACCAGCAGGCGAAGCTGTGCAGCGGATCGTCGGGCGTGACCACCAGCGGCGGCTCCTCGCTGAGGCACTTGTCGCGGGTGTACGGACAACGTGGCGCGAACCGGCAACCCGTCGGCGGATGCACGAGGTCGGGCGGTCGGCCTGGGATCACGGCCAGCCGGGTGTGGCTCGCATCCGCCATCTTGGGAATGCTGGCCAGCAACGCTTCGGTGTAGGGCATCTTCATCGCCGCGAAGAGGCGCTTGGTCGGCGCCCTCTCCACGAGCTTGCCGGCGTACATCACGGCGATCTCGTCGGTGTGGCCGGCCACCACACCGAGGTCGTGGGTCACGAGCACCACGCTCATGTTGCGGTCGCGGCGCTGCTCGGCGAGCAACTCGAGGATCTGCGCCTGCACGGTCACGTCGAGAGCGGTGGTCGGTTCGTCGGCGAACAGCACCGTCGGGCCACACGCCATGGCGATGGCGATCATCACGCGCTGGCGCATGCCACCGGAGAGCTCGTGCGGGTACTGCTCGAGCCGGCGGTCGGCCTCGGGGATGCGGACGTCTTGCAGGAGGCGGCGAGCGGTGGCGATCGCATCGCCGCGCGCCATGCCGAGGTGGATGCGCAACGGCTCCACGATCTGGGCACCGATCTTCATCAACGGGTTCAGCGACGTCATCGGGTCCTGGAAGATCATCGCCATCTCCCTGCCCCACACCGACCTCATCTGCTTCCGGCCGAGGTTGCCGATCTCGCGACCGGCAAACTTGATGCTGCCGGATCGGTGCGTGCCGCGCACCGGAAGCAGACCCATGATGCTGCGAGCCAGGATCGTCTTGCCCGAGCCGCTCTCACCGACGATGCCGAGGGCCTTGCCGCGCTCGAGCGAGAAGCTGACACCGTCGACAGCCCGAACCAGGCCTCGGCCGGTGGCGAAGTGCGTCCTCACGTCGTGCAGCTCCAACAGCGGGCCGTGGATGTCGCGCGTTGCGGCCTGGGTGATGTTCACGGTGCTCATACGGCGGCCTCTCGGATGTCGAAGCGGCGGGCAAGTTCGTCACCCAGCAGGTTGAAGGACAGCACGGTGAGGAACAGCATCAGACAGGGGAACACGGTGGCCCACCACGCCTTCTCGATGCTGTCGCGGGAGATGTCGATCATCTTTCCCCATGTGTGCGGCCGTTCGACGCCCAGGCCGAGGAACGCCAGGCCTGCCTCGGCGGCGATGAGGATGCCGAGTCCGGTGAAGGCGACGGTGACCATCGCCGGCACGAGGTTCGGCAGCAGCTCGCGGAACATGATCCGGCTGCGGCTGGCGCCCAGGCTGCGTGCTGCGGTCACGAACTCTCGCTCGCGCAGGCTCATCGTCTGGGCGCGCACGATTCGGGCGAAGGGGGCGACGGCAACCAGGCCGAGCGTCAGCGTGATCTGCCAGGTACGCGTCAGCCATCCGAGCCAGGTGTACACCTCCTTGAGATCATCGAGTCGCAGGATGAGGATCAGTGCCAGCAGCAGCGGGGGGATGGACAGCAGGCAGTCGGTGATGACGGATGAGACGCGATCGGTCCAGCCCTGGAAGTAGCCGGACACGACGCCGATGAGACCACCCACGATGAGACCGAACAGCGTGGCACCGATGCCGATCGCGAGGGTGACCTTCGCGCCGTAGATGCAGCGGGCGAAGATGTCTTCGGCGCTGCGGCCCGTGCCGAACCACGCCGTCCAGCCCGGCCCCGCCTTGTACTGGCCGATCCTGCCGTTGATCCGGACCTTGGCGTCGTAGGTACGGATGAACGGCACGGCGGAGGGGACGTAGTTGGCCAGCAGGGTGAGCGCGGTGAGGCCGATCAGCCAGAGCGCGCTCAGCAACACGCCGAGCTTGGGGATGTGGAGGCGGGCACGCAGCGAATGCTTGGCCGGGGCAGGAGCCTCGAGCGGGGTCGCAGCGGGGGTGATGGTGGTGGTCATGGTGGCCTCAGCTCAGCGCTCGCATTTGACGGATCCTCGGGTCGACGACCGCGTACGAGAGGTCGACGAGGAGGTTCACGACCACGACGGAGAACACGATGATCGCGGCAAGCGCTTGGACCACGAAGAGGTCCTTGCTGAGGATCGCCGTGATCAACAGCGTGCCCATTCCCTTCATGTTGAACAGTTGCTCGACGACGATCGCGCCACCGACGATGCCGGCCAGCTGCAGACCGATCGCCGTGATCACGGAGAACACGGAGTTGCGCAGGCCGTGACGCCACAGGATGCGCCGGGTGGACACGCCTTTCGCGCTGGCGAGGGTGATGAAGTCGCTCTGTAGCGTGCGGACCATGTCGCCACGGAGGAGGCGGCTGAACACTGCACCGACCGGTAGCGACAGCGCAAGGACAGGGAGCGCGAAGTTGCGGAAGTGCTCCTTTGGGTCGTCCCAAGGATAGATCTTCTCGCCGGTTCTCGGGAACCAGTGGAGCCATCGGACGAACACGAGGATGAGCAGCACGCCCATCACGACGGGGGGGATGGCGACGAACGCGAACGATGCGCCGCTGAACAGCTTGTCGCGCACGGAGTCGCGCCGGTAGGCCTGCAGGACGCCGATGGGAATGGAGACGACCATCGCCAACAACAACGAGTACACGCCGAGGAACAGCGTGGTGAGGACGCGAGACTTGATGTACGTGGTGACGTGCAGGTTCTGCTGCACGGAGACCCCCATGTCGCCGCTGACCATGCCCTTCAGCCAGTACCCGTACTGGACGATGAGTGGGGAATCAAGGTGGTACGCCTTGGTCGTCTCGTCGATCTGCTGCTGGGTGACCGTGCCCCCGAGCATCGTGCGGGCCGGGTCGCCCGGTTTGTTCATGCCCAGCCGCATCAGGACCATCAAACCGAAGGTCACCAGGAAGAAGACGACCGCGAAGCGAAGAATTCGTTGGACCAGGTAGCGCACCAGAACCTCGAGGGAAGAAGCCGATAGGGACAGGTGGGGTGCGCAGCTCGAGCCGCGCACCCCACGAGTTTCAACTGATTGTCGGAACGCTGCGTGGCGTCAGTGCTGGACCCATACGCCATTCAGCCAGAACTGGCCGGAGAACCCGGCGCCGTCGCGGCTCTTCGTCCCGTCGGGGAGGAGCCAGGTGCCGAGCCCCTGCACGGACGGCTTGTGGGGCGTGCCCCACAGGGTCCATGCGAGGGGGATCTGGTAGCACTGCTTGGCGAAGATCTTGTTGATCTCCTCGGCCGCCGTCTTGCGCTCGGCCTCCGAGCCGCTGCGGGCGATCGCCAGGTTCTTGTCGACGTCGGGATCGTTGATGCGCCCGAAGTTGAGCGACAGCCCACCGTCCTTGACGCCCGAAAGGCTGTTCCACCAGAAGTTCTGCTGGTCGACCTTCAAGCCGGCGTGGTTGCGCCACCCGAAGATGGAGTACGACGGATCACCGAGGAGCGCCAGCGTGATGTACTGGTCCTGCGGCACGACGGTGATCTTGGCGTTGACACCGATCTTGGCCCAGTAGCCCTTTATCAGGTCGGCCTGCTGATCGCCGATGCGATCGGCCGTGTGACTGGTCGTGATGTCGATCGAGGTGACTCCCTTGTCCTTCTTGTAGGCGTCGATCAGGGCCTGTGCGCCGGGGATGTCCTGGGCGGTCTTGAACCCGTTGTCGTCGAGGTAACCCTCCTGGCCGGGTGAGAACAGGCCGTTGGCGACCTTCAGCAGGCCACCCTCGGTGAGGGTGTTGAACTCGTTGCGATCGATGGCCATGGAGAGGGCGCAACGGACGCGGGCGTCACTGGTGGGACCCGACTTGGCGAGGTCGATGAGGAGGTAGTTGGTCTCCGTCAGGTCGCTCTGCTCGGACATGGGGAACTTGGCCTTCTGGTCGCGCAGGTCGGCGATGACCTGGGCGCTGGACGTCGAGAAGATGTCGATGTTGCCGTCCTGCAGCGCCTGCTCGGTGGTCTGCGAGTCCTGGATGACCTTGAACGTGACCTTGTCGAGGTACGGCAGCTGCACACCGTCGGCATC
>JAYVMH010000149.1:0-3606 GCA_043759015.1 Actinomycetota bacterium | reverse complement strand
CCGCGGATCTGCGCGGCCTGCAGGTTCGCACGCTGAACGCGATCGCGCTGGCGATCGTCAACGGCACACCGCCGTTCGCCCGACAACCGCAGCGGCTGGCCACGATCGACGAGCCCGACGTGCGCCGGATCATCGGCAAGCTCGTCGCGTTCCCACGCAAGCGCAATGCCGACCCCGTCGCCAGCTGGATCGAAGCGATGTCGCTCGCCCGGCTCGGACTGCGCGATCCGGCCGAGGTGGAGGCCGTGTACGACGGCGACGTGGACGGGTTCGGCGTGGTGTTCGGCAAGTTCCGGGCCGAGCTCGCCCGAGCCGGTGCCCTGGATTACGACGAACAGATCTTCCGGGCCATCGAACTGCTGCTCGCCGACCCCACCGCGCGGACCGCCGCCCAGCACGCGTGCCAGGTGCTGTTGGTCGACGAGTTCCAAGACCTCACCCCTGCCCACCTCCTGCTGGTCCGCCTGCTCGCCGGTCCCGACGGCGCGGTTTTCGGCGTCGGCGACGACGACCAGACGATCTACGGCTACAACGGGGCCGACCCCGGGTGGCTGATCGACTTCACCACCCTGTTCCCCGGCGCAGGCGAGCACCCGTTGGAGGTCAACTATCGCTGCCCGGGTGGCATCGTCCGTGCTGCCGACACGCTGTTGCGCCACAACCGGCGTCGTGTCATCAAGGCGATCCGGGCGGCGCACACCGAGCACGACGGCTTCATGGTCGCTGCGCCGCACGCCGACTCGGTCGGCACAACGGTGACGGCCATCCGCACCGCGGTGGCGGCCGGGTTGGCGCCGAGCGACATCGCGGTGCTCACCCGCGTGAACTCGCTCCTCGTCCCGGTGCAGGTCGCGTTGCACCAGTCGGGCGTACCGACCACGGGTGGCGTGCGTGCCGAGTTCCTGGAGCGCACCGCGGTGCGCGCAGCGCTCGCCTGGCTGCGTCTGGCCACCGGCCAGGGAGAGCTCTCCACCGCCGATGTGGGCGAGGCGCTCCGTCGCCCCTCGCGGTCGATGCACCCGCGTGTGGCGTCGTGGGTCGGCGAACAGACGTCGGTCTCGGGGTTGCGGCGGCTCGCCGCGCGGATCACCACCGAGCGCGATGCCAAGAGCGTGCTGGAGTTCGCCGACGACGTGGAGGTGCTGCAGGGGCGCGCGGCGGCCAAGGCAACCACCGCGTCGATTCTGTCGGCGCTACGCGACCAGATGGGGCTGGCGAAGAGCATCGCCACGCTCGATCTCCACCGCCAGGGAATGAACCGAGCCGCGCAGAACGACGACCTCACCGCACTCGCCCAGCTGGCGCAGTTGCAGCCCGACCCCGAGCAGTTCGAACCGTGGCTGCGCACCGCGCTCGGCGCGCGGTGGGACGCAGAGGGGGTCACGCTCGCCACCGTGCATCGCGTCAAGGGCCTCGAATGGCCCTTCGTCGTCGTGCATCACGCCGACGCCGACCAGTTCCCCCATCGACTCGCCACCGACATCGAGGAGGAGCGGCGGCTGTTCCACGTCGCGATCACGCGCGCCGCCCGCGACGTGCTCGTCGTACCCTCCGATCAGCCGTCGCCGTTCATCCTGGATTGCAGCACCGAACCGAGCGCACGACCGACCGCGGCGCCGAACTCGTCGCCACCGCGAAGCGCCGCCCGCCTCGCTGCTGCAGCCGCCAAGCCCGGCGATGGGTTGTCGATCGACGAGCTGCGCCGTTTCGAGGCCCTGCGCGACTGGCGTCGCCACGCCGCAGCGGGCAAGCCCGCGTACACGGTGTTCGGCGATGCGACGCTGCACGAGATCGCCGTGCGCAACCCCTCGTCGCTCGACGAGCTCGCCGCAGTCAAGGGTGTGGGCCCGAGCAAGCTGCAGCAGTACGGCGACACCGTCCTCGGCCACCTCGCCGACCTCTGAAGCGTCACGCACCGAGACCGACGAGCCAGGCGCTCACGTTGGCGCCGAGCGCGGACACGTCGTAGCCGCCCTCCTGCAGGACGGTGGTGGGCAGACCCAGCTGACGGACGACCTCGCCGCTGCGGCGCATGCCGTCGGTGGTGACGGCAAGGTCGCTGATCGGATCGGTGATGTACGTGTCCAGCCCCAACGACACGACCAGCATCGACGGACCGAACGCGGCGATCTTCTCGCACGCATCGGTGAGCGTCGCCACGTACCGGTCGTCGTCGGCTCGCAAGGGCATCGGGTAGTTGACGTTGCAGCCGAGGCCGCGGCCCGAGCCCGTCTCGTCGGCGAAGCCGACCGAGTACGGGTACGCACGTGCCGGATCGCCGTGCAGGGAGACGTACTGAACGTCATCGCGGTCGTAGAAGATCTGCTGCGTACCGTTGCCGTGGTGGTAGTCGACGTCCAGCACCGTCACCTTCGAACCGGTGGTGGTGGCGACGTGATGGGCGGCGATCGAGGCGTTGTTGAAGAAGCAGTACCCGCCGTACACGTCGGAGGTCGCATGGTGGCCGGGCGGCCGGCACAGACCGTAGGCCGCACGTTCCCCGTCGAGCACGAATTGCGTCGTGGTGAGCGCGGTGTCCACGGCGCCGCGCGCCGCGACGTAGGTGCCCTCGGTGAGTGGCGTCGTGGTCTCGAAGCACCAGTAGCCGACGCGGCCGTTGATGCTCTGCGGTTCGCCTCGCTCGCCCATCTTGTCGCGCAACGCCGGACGGTAGAACACGTCCGGCACGACCTCACGCACGCCGGGATGAGCCTGCTCGTACAGCCGCCATCCCTCCTCGAGGAACTTCACCAGCCCGGTGTGGTGCACTGCTTCGATCGGCGCCGTCCCCCAATCGGTGGGTGCCGTGAACTCGAACCGGTCGTCGGCCTGCAGCGTCTCGCGGATCGCCTCGGCGCGGCCGATGTGCTCCCACGGGCTGTGGGTGATCGAGGTCTCGAACTCGATGTGCGGATCGTGTCGGAGATGAGCGGCGGTGTAGACGACTTTCACATCGTCGAAACTAGACCAGCTCGAGTTCGTCGGCGAGGTAGAGCTCGCGGCACCTGGCCCGCTGCAGCTTGCCCGACGACGTCTTGGGCAGGGTGCCCGGCTTGACCAACATGACGTCGCGAGGCGGCAGGCCGGTGACGTCCAGCGTGCGGTGATGGATCGCGCGGCGCACGACGTCGGGGTCGTCGGTGCGCACCTCGGCCACCACGACCACGCTCTCCTTGCTCTTGTACCCCTCGACGCCGAACGCGATGACGTTGCCCGCCCGAACGCCGTCGAGCACCCCCACGGCGCGCTCGATGTCCTCGGGGAAGACGTTGCGCCCGCCGACGATGATCACGTCCTTGATCCGCCCGCACAGCACGAGCTCGCCATCGACGGTGTAGGCGAGGTCGCCCGTGCACAACCAGCCGTCGTGGAACAGCGCCGCCGTCGCATCCGGGCGCTTGTAGTAGCCGGGCGTCACGGACGTGCCTCGCAGCAGCAGCTCGCCGACCTGGCGCTCGGCCACCTCTTCGAACGTGTCGGGGTGGACGACCTTCATCTCCAAACCCGGTACGGCCTTGCCGAGCAGCGGCAACCGCCGGACGTCGATCTCCTCGGTCGCGTCCGCAAGATCCAGCGGCTTGGCATACCGGTCGCGTTCGAGCACCA
>JAYVMH010000148.1:0-7886 GCA_043759015.1 Actinomycetota bacterium | reverse complement strand
CGTAGTTGGGATCGCGGAACTCGGCGTACAGGGCGTCGAGGATCGAGAGCGACGTGTCGAGACCGACGAGGTCGAGCAACGCGAACGGGCCCATCGGGAAGTTGCAGCCACCCTTCATGGCGGTGTCGATGGACTCCATCGAGGCCGTGCCGACCTCCCACATGCGCACCGCGTTGTTCAGGTAGGGGAACAGCAGCGCGTTCACGATGAAGCCGGCGCGATCCATCACCTCGACGGCGTCCTTGCCGCAGTCGGTGGCGAACTTCATGGCGGCGGCGATGGTGTCGTCGCTGGCCGTGATCGGGCGCACGATCTCCACGAGCTTCATCATGGACGCGGGGTTGAAGAAGTGGATGCCGCACACGCGGTCCGGCCGTTGCGTCACCATCGCCATCTCCACCACCGCCAGCGTGCTGGTGTTGGTGGCCAGGATGCCCTCGGGCTTCACGATCTGCTCCAGTTCGGCGAACAGCGCCCGCTTCACGGCGAGGTCTTCCACGACGGATTCGATGACGAGGTCGCAGTCAGCCACGGCCCCCAGGTGATCGGTGGCGCGGATTCGCGCGAGCACGGTCGCCCGCTCGTCCTCGGTGGCCTTGCCCCGTTCGATCGCCTTCGCGAAACCCTTGTCGATGCTCGCCACCATTGCCTCGGCAGCCGACTTGCTGCGCGATCGGACGACGACCTCGAACCCGGCGCGTGCGGCCACCTCGGCGAGGCCCGAACCCATGATGCCCGACCCGAGAATGCCGACCTTCGTGATCTGATTCATGCCCGACGACAGTAGCTACTCATCGGTAACTTCGACGAAACGAGATACCGTCGGCGGGATGAACGACCCGAGCGCGGACGACGTGGGTGCAGCCCTTCGATTCTTCATGGAGGCCGATCGTCTGAAGGGTGTGGAGCGCCGCAACTGGCTGGCGGATGGGTCGCGCCGGGAGAACACCGCCGAGCACTCCTGGCACCTGGGCATCGCGGCGATGGTGTTCGCGGGGTTCGCCACCGAGCCGGTGGAGCTGGGGCGAGCGGTGTGCATGGCGCTCGTCCACGACATCGTCGAGATCGATGCGGGCGACACGTTCGCGTACGACACGTCCGAGCTCGCCGACAGCAAGCGCGAGCGGGAGGAGCAGGCCGCGGATCGGCTGTTCGGACTGCTTCCGGCCGCACTGGGCGCGCACTTCCGTGATCTTTGGGACGAGTACGAACGCGGCGACACCCCCGAAGCGCGCTACGTGATGGCGGTCGATCGGGTTGCTCCGATGCTGCTCAACACGGCCGAGGGTGGGAGTGCGTGGCGCGAGCACGGCATCACCCGCTCGCGCGTGATCGACCGCAACGGCAAGCACGTGGAACCGGCCCTGCCGGCCGTGTGGGCCGAGGCGCTCGCTCGTCTCGATGAAGCGACCGCCGCAGGCAAGATCGACCCCACCTGACGGTACGGTACGGGCGTCATGGCACGCCGGAAGTCCCCCCGATACCTCGTCGAACGCACGAGCAAGGGCTACGTGATCCACCTCGACCGGGAGGAGCTCGATCTCGTCGTGCGATTGCTGTCGGAGCTGCGCGGCATCATGATGAGCGACCAGCCCTCGACCGCACCGTTGGTGCGTCGTCTGTTCCCTCCGGCCTACCACCTCGCGGACGATGCCGAGGCCGAGGCCGAGTACCAGCGCTTCATGCGCGAGGAGCTGGTGGCGTCGCGCCTCGAGAGCATCGCGATGGTCGAGAAGGCGCTGTCCTCGGGAGCGACGCTCGACGACGGTGGACTGCAGGGCTTCCTCCAATCGGTGAACGCGATTCGGCTGGTGCTCGGCACGTTGCTCGACGTGAGCGAGCAGGACGACCCGAACTCCGTGCCCGACGACGACCCGATGGTCGGCGAGCACCACCTCTACGGTTTCCTGAGCTGGCTCCTGGAGAGCACCGTAGTGGCACTCAGCCAGCAGGAAACATGACGCAGCCGACGGCACCGGGGCCGGTGAGCGCCCCCATGCTCGGTCCGATTCGGTAGCGCACGACTTCGATCACGTTGGCGGCCTCGCCCACGCCGTCCTCGACGGCATTGGCGAACAGCAGACTCGTCGAATCGGTGTGCCCGACCCCGACACGCAACCGGTCGCCCCACGCCACGGCCCTCGCCGTGATCTCGTTGATCGCATCGACCGCGTGCACGAAGCGGCGCAAGACGTTGGCACCGCCGCGGTGGAACGTGACGACGGTGAACGGCTCGGCCTGATCGGCGGCGCGCAGCAGCGCGGCATTGCCGACCGAGTTCGCGACGCGATCGGCTGCTGCTGCGGCGTCGTCGAGCGACCCGCCCGATGCGATTGCCTCGCCGGCCGCCCACACGCAGCAGCCCATGGCGAACCCGCCGGTGCCGGAATCGATCACTCGCACTGGGATGTCCACGACGCGAGCAGCGAGGCGGGCCGGGTTGAGCGCGCCGGACAGGGCTGGGGTGATGTGAACGGAGAGGATGCTCGTGCAGCCCCGCTCGATGAGGTCCTCGTAGGCAGCCGCGAACTGGCCGGAACTGGGTTCGCTGGTGACGACGTCGGGGTGCTCGCCGCGTTCGAAGCGCGAGTAGAAGTCGGAGTTGTCGAGGTCGACGCCCTCGAGGTGGTCGATGTCGTCGATCGTGATCGTCAGGGGCACGACCTCGATGCCGAACCGCGCAACGATCTCGGGGGGGAGGTGCGCACTCGAGTCGGTGCACAGACCGATCATCGGTCCTCGTCGGCGTTCGCGCCCATTGGCGGCACCCTAGTGACTCAAGGTGAGAGCGATGTTGCGATCGTCGGACGATTCCGAGACGGAGAACCCCTCAGCTTCCGCCGAGGTCGACCAGCCAGCCGGGCATGCGGACGGGCCGACCCTGCGCGTTGACGCAACCGTGCACCGTCACCGCCGTGGCGCGGACCTCATCGCCAACGGTGAGCAGGTAGGCCATCTGGAACGTCGCTCGTGTGGCCGCGCCGAGCCGGAGGTGCACCACGACCTCGTCGTCGAACCGCAGCGGCCGGCGATATTGCACGAACGCCTCGAGCACCGCATAGTCCACGCCGTCGCTGCGCAGCTCGTGGTAGGGATGGCCGAGATGGCGGAGGTACTCGACGCGCGCCTCCTCCAGATAGGGCAGGTAGCGGCTGTGGTGGACGATCCCCATCGCATCCGTCTCGGCGAAGCGGACCCGGACTCGATGGTGATACGAGTAGTCGCTCGTCAGCAGGCTGGGTTCGAGTTCGAGACGCACACCGGCACGGTAGTTGGGCGGCGGGTGGGCAATCGGCTGTCGGAAGTCCGGAAGAGCCTGGTAGTGTTCCTGTGCTCTCAACCGGAGTCGTCCGATGCCCCCATCGTCTAGTGGCCTAGGACACCACCCTTTCAAGGTGGCGGCACGGGTTCGAATCCCGTTGGGGGTGCAAGTACAAGACCAGCTGGTCACAGCTTGGTCCCGTGGTGAAGTGGAGTTCACGCCGGCCTGTCAAGCCGGAGGTCGCGGGTTCGAACCCCGTCGGGACCGCTCGGGTGCAAACCCGGTCGGGTCGAGTAGCTCAGTCGGCAGAGCATACGCCTGAAAAGCGTAGGGTCACCGGATCGACGCCGGTCTCGACCACCAGGTAGTGGCCCGCAAGGGCCACTACCTGCATCAATACGCACCGAACACACCACACGCACCGCACGCACAGCCTTGATTTGGTCATGAAAGACCGTACGCCTAATCCTGCCTGGAGCACCGCGGAGGTCTGCTGTGTCGTTGTCCGTTCTTGCCTATCTCGCCGCTGACATGCGCGCCCGAGGCATGGCCCCTGGGACCATTGCGGCGTACAGCCGCATCGTCCGCCCGCTACTCGACGCACACCCCGATGTCGAGGCCCTGGACCGCCTCACGGTGTCGGAGTGGGTCCACGCCGCCGACACCCAGTCGAAGCGGCGACATCGCTACCTGGCGGCCAATGCGCTGTGTCGGGCGCTCGTCGAGGATGGCACGTTGGCGCAGAACCCGTGCGATGCGATCAAGATGCCGATCGAACCGATCTCTCCGCAGCCGACGCTCAGCGATCGTGACTACCTCGCGCTGCTCGGGACATGCGAACTTCGAGACGTGGTTGGCAAGCGGGACAAGGCGATCTTGACGGTGCTGGCCTCGACTGGCTGTCGGGTCACCGAGTTGGCCTCGATGGCTGCCGCTGACGTGGATCTCGCTGAACGGCAGATTCTCATCCGCAACCCGAAGCGCGACCGGTACGGGCGGGCGCGGCAGCGGTACGTCTTCCTCGACGACGAGGCCACCAAGGCGTTAGCGTCGTGGATGCGGGTGCGTGAACGAGTCGCTCTCGGGCCTGGGTTGTGGACGCACCAGAACGGCCGTCCATTCGTCAGCAATGGCATCCAACAGATGATTAAGCGTCGAGGCGAGCGACTCGGCATCGTTGTCAGTGCCCACCAGTTCCGTCGCCGCCTTGCAACCAACTGGTTGCTCAGCGGCTACTCCGAAGCTGGCCTGATGGCGATGGGTGGATGGCGGTCCTCGATCATGCCCGCCCGCTACGCCGCTGCTGGCCTCACCGAGATCGCACGGGCGGACCACGCCAGGCTGTTCGGTAACCGACACCTGGAAGGGGACGGTCGGTTATCTGATCGCCTCCCCGGCACGCCGTAGCTGAGAAGGCGGACACGACAGCGCGTCAGGGCGGGTGCCGCGCTCGTCGCTCGTCGCCCATAGGGTCGTAGGGTCGTAGGTGATGCGGTCGCCCAAACGCGTGAGTCCGAAGATCGGGAAGTGGCACCAACAGATCGAGGTGCTAGAGCACCAGGTGATGTCGCTGCATCACGATCGAGCGATGTGGCGTGCGATTGTCGATGGGCTGGAAGAGCAGGCTGACGCCAACCGCGGAGTGTTCTTGGACCACTACACCAGGATGTACGTGGATGCTTCGGCGATCGCAGTACGACGCATCGCGTCTGAGACCACGGACGACCACGCCATCTCGCTCGGTCGGCTGCTGACAGACATTGGAGCCAACTGCGGACTAATCACGCAGAAGCAATTCGTAGCACGGTACGAGGAGCCGAACGACACCGAGGAGTGGCGGCAGCGTGCGGCGCGCCAGCAGGGGGAACATGACTGGATGGTGCTCGGCGGTCCGGGGGATGCCTTGAATGCAGAACGCGTTGCGGAAGACCTCGAACGCCTCCGATCGACCGCTGCCAGTGTGAGCGGCTTCGCTGATCGGACGATTGCTCACATCGACAAGCGGGGTGTCAAGGACCAGCCGACGTTTGCGGAACTCGACCGTGCGGTGGGGACTCTGGGCGTCGTGTTGGGGCGCTATTCGGTCCTCGTGCGTGGCAGTCAGCTCGCGTTCTACGAGCCTGCGATTCAACTGGACTGGCGTTCGCCGTTTCGACGACCAGTCTTCGAGCCGTGGGGCTGATCCTGGAGGGTGCTTCCTCACTTGGGCAATTTCCTGGCCAAATGGCCGCAGGCCCGGTGACTGGACGATGCACACCGCCGAATGCGAGGCTCGGTTGTGAGCCTGCGGCGATCGGTCTTCATGTAGTCGATCGCTAGCGATCGGCAAGAGGCGCACCGGAGGTTCCGGCAGAAAGGCTTCACCTCAGGGGAGCGGGCCGATCGGCTCGATGGCCGACGGCGGTGGTGAGGATCTACGGCTACGGAGTTCGCGTGTGTTGTCCCCAGCATTCGCCCGGAGATTCGACAATGTCGGCTGCTCCTGCTGGTCCCCGGTGGTAGGACAGTGACGTGGCGCGTGAATGTCTCTTCTGTGGCTCGACTACCACGATGACCGGCGAGCACGTGTTTCCCAACTGGCTCAACGACGTGTTCCCGAACGATGTCGTCGGTGACACCGACGTGCTTCAGCGACTCGTCGTGCAAGATCAGATCGCACCGGACCGGATCTACACGAAGAAGGACGTGGCATCGCTCACTACCCGGAGGGTGTGTGCTCGCTGCAACAACGGATGGATGAGCGTGCTGGAGGGGCAGGCGAAGGGGTTGGTCACCGCACTCGCTTCGGGCACCACGACGGCCCTCTCCCCAGAGGATCAACTCCTTCTCGCGACCTGGGCGGTGAAGACCTTTCTGGTGGTGGAGACCACCTTCGGTCAGGACCTCCTGTCTCAGCCCGGGGACAGACAGATCGTGATGAGCCAGAGCAGGCCGCCCGCCCACTATCGGGTCTGGGCCTCGGCCTACGTCGGCGACATTGGCCCGCTGCGTACCACCGTTCTCGCGTCGACCCTTGACGACCCCGAGGGCGTCCTCTCCGGCCGCGTCTACCTCGGCACACTTCAGGTCGGTTCACTCGTGCTGCAGATCGGCGGCGGGGACTCGACTGTGCCCACCGGCGACGGTGTCGAGCGATACGGAACCTCGACACCTCGCCGCGTCCAATGCTTTCCGCCACTGGCGTCAGCGACCTGGCCTCCCAAGGAGATGCTCGACGATCACACCTTCATCGCCGCGACACAGGAACTCAGCATCCTCGACCGTCGCATCCCCAACGGAACCGTGCCAGGACTTCACGATCTCACCCACCGACCCGAGAACACGTCCTCTCCGCAGCGAGACGCGTGACGTGTCGATCCGACTGACCCGCCCCACCACCGACGATCTCCGCACGCTCATCGAGGTCGGCCGCACGGCGTCGGTGACCTACCACTCGATCGGGATGTCGGCGTTCGCAAAAGCTCCTGACGGCTATCGACTCGATCGTTGGTCACGAACCCTTGGGCATGGCGATCGAGTCTTCGAGTCAGCGACGACGGCGATCGGCACCTGGCGCGTGCACCGCGACGCCGGGCTGGTCGTACTTGCAGAGGGGCCACCTCTTCTCGGTTCGACAGTGGCGATGAGCGCACCGCTGCCGGTCGGCTACATCGATGTGGTCTGCCGCATCGTCGATGTCGTCGATCAACCGGGTCGGTTCGGCTTCGCCTATGGAACGCTTCCAGTGCACCCCGAACAAGGCGAGGAGACGTTCACGATCATCCGTGGGGCGGGTGAGGAGATCGTCTTCGAGATCACCGCCGCCTCCCGACTACGACATCCCCTCGCCCGGGCATGCCCACCTATCGCACGACGACTGCAACGCTCAGCGACGAGTCGATACCTCGATGCGATGACGAGAGCCATTGAGTCATGAGACCACCGGGCCCGCGGCCCCGACACGCACCCTGGACGCCTTCGACGATGAAGAGACTCCCTCTCCCGAGGGAGGCGTTAGAGTCCGCTGGGGCACGACGGCATGTCAGTCAAGACCTGAGCATCAAGCAGGAGTAGCCGAGCATCGTGGAGGGGCGACGACCACTCCAGAAGGGAATGCTCAATCGGGATCCGGTGACAGGAGCAACGTGTTCGGGCTGATAGTCATTCTCAACGTCGTGTCTGTGGCAGCGAACCGCGGACAAGCAACGATGGGGTACGCGGTCGCCTCCCTCGTCGCCGCGATCTTCGCCATGGGAATTGCCTCCAACTTCAGGTCCGACAGAATGTCGATGCCGAACTATGCGGTCTACATGAGCCAGCTATCAGGACTCGCTGGAATCTCGCTCGCCGTGATCGGCTTCATCAAGTAAGGCACGCCCGCCAAACCAGGGAGCACGAGGATGTCTTCACTCTTAGCGATCTACGCTGCCGCCAACGCGAAGTCCCTCGCCGACGGATTTTCTAGCCCTGATCGTTCACGAGTCTGAGTTGGTGTAGTTCGCGTATCCGCGGAAAGGCCCTCCTGACCTGCTTTTCTTGTCCTTGGGACAGTTCAAGAAGACCGACCAGGAGGGCACTCGCGAAGTGAACCGTAACAGCGTGATGAACGTCGGCGTGGAAGCCGGCGGAACCCAGGTCGTTGCCC
>JAYVMH010000147.1:0-7891 GCA_043759015.1 Actinomycetota bacterium | reverse complement strand
AGCACGTCGGTGGCTGAACCGCCATACAACGGACGACGCGTTCCGGATTGATCGAGCGGTGGCTGCTACGCTGTTGTCCTGACCGTGAAACGAGTCCTGTGAGGCTCGTACGGGAAGGAGTCCTGGTGACCACGACCGACCTGCATGCCGCGCCCCCGCAAGGGGGCCTTTTTCGTGAAGGGCCTTATCGTAAACGGGCCTTCTTGGTGATCGGAGAGGTTCCAACATGAGCAGCGGTCGGCGGGTCCCGCCGCACGAGGCCGCGCTCGTGCTGGCCGACGGCAGCGTGTTCGAAGGGGAACTGATCGGTGCCGACCCCGAAGGGGGCATCGCCGGCGGCGAAGTGGTGTTCAACACCGTGCTCTCGGGGTACCAGGAGGTCATCACCGACCCCAGCTACGCCGGTCAGATCATCACGTTCACGTATCCGCACATCGGCAACTACGGGGTCAACGATCACGACTTCGAGTCATCTCGCCCGTTCTGCCGGGGAGTGATCGTGCGCGAGATGGCCCGCCGGCACAGCAACCAGCGCGCCGAGGATTCGCTCGAGGCGATGCTCCGCCGGTTCGGGATCAGCGGCATCGCCGGCATCGACACCCGTCGCCTCACCCGGGTCCTACGCGACACAGGCGCGATGCCGGGGGCATTCGGCACTGCCGACGAGGCCGCACTGCGGGCCGCCGCCGCTGCCGAACCCGGCACCGACGGCATCGACCTCGTTGCCGAGGTGACCACACCGGAGGCCTACACCGTCTCCGGAACCGGCGACTCGGCGAGGCGGATCGTCGCGTTCGACTTCGGGATCAAGACCACCATCCTGCGTCACCTGTCCCGGTTGGGCAGGGTCGATGTCGTCCCCGCGTCCACCTCCGCCGCCGACGTCCTCGCCCACCGGCCCGACGGAGTGTTCCTCTCCAACGGGCCCGGCGACCCGGCCATGGTCGGCTATGCGTCGGACACCATCTCGCAACTGCTCGGCGAGGTGCCGATCTTCGGCATCTGCCTCGGGCACCAGCTGCTCGGCCGGGCACTCGGTGGGCGGACGTACAAGCTGCCGTTCGGCCACCACGGTGGGAACCATCCAGTGCGCCACGAGTCCACCGGTCACATCGAGATCACGAGCCAGAACCACAACTTCTGCGTCGACCCGCAGAGCCTGCAAGGCGCGGTCGAGGTCACCCACCTCAACCTCAACGACTTCACCAACGAGGGGATGCGAGTGCTGCGTGCGCCGGCGTTCAGCGTGCAGTACCACCCCGAGGCCGGGCCTGGTCCACACGACAGCAGGTACCTGTTCGGCATGTTCGCCGAGCTGATGGACGGCACCGTCGCGAAGGCGGGTGTCTGATGCCGCGCCGCGACGACATCCACAGCATCCTCATCATCGGCTCCGGTCCGATCGTCATCGGTCAGGCATGTGAGTTCGACTACTCGGGCACGCAGGCGTGTCGCGTGCTGAAGGACGAGGGCTACCGGGTCATCCTGGTCAACTCGAATCCGGCCACGATCATGACCGACCCAGACTTTGCCCACGCCACCTACGTCGAGCCGATCACGCCGGAGGTGGTGGCGAAGATCATCGAACGCGAGCGTCCTGATGCTGTGCTGTCGACGTTGGGGGGCCAGACCGGGCTGAACACCGCCATGTCGCTGTACGAGATGGGTGTGATCGGCCATCCGGGCACTCCGGAGATGATCGGCGCCAACGCCGAGGCGATCGCCACCGCCGAGGACCGCGACAAGTTCAAGCAGGCGATGCTGGAGATCGGGCTCAGGGTCCCTCCCAGCGGCATCGCGCACTCCATGGCTGAAGCGCGGGTCGTGCTCGCCGAGATCGGCCTGCCCTGCATCATCCGCCCCGCATACATCCTCGGCGGGCGGGGAACGGGAATCGCAGCCACCGCGGACGAGTTCGAGCTCGCGGCCGAGAATGGCATCACCGCCAGCCCGATCGGCGAGATCCTCATCGAGAAGAGCATCGCCGGCTGGAAGGAGTACGAGCTGGAGGTGATGCGCGACCGGGCCGACAACTGCGTGATCATCTGCTCGATCGAGAACGTGGATCCGATGGGCGTTCACACGGGCGACTCGATCACCGTCGCGCCGGCCCAGACCCTCTCCGATGTCGAGTACCAGGAGATGCGCGATGCAGCGTTCGCCTGCATCCGTCGCGTCGGCGTCGAGACCGGCGGCAGCAACGTGCAGTTCGCGGTCGACCCGGCGACCGGCGAGCAGGTGGTCATCGAGATGAACCCGAGGGTGTCGCGCTCCTCGGCGCTCGCATCGAAGGCGACGGGGTTCCCCATTGCGAAGATTGCCGCCAAGCTCGCCGTGGGCTACACGCTCGATGAGATCGCCAACGACATCACGTCGACGCCGCAACGGTCCACGCCCGCGAGCTTCGAGCCGGCGATCGACTACGTGGTGACGAAAATCCCGCGGTGGGCGTTCGAGAAGCTCCCTGGCACCAAGGGTGTGCTGGGCACACAGATGCAGTCCGTGGGCGAGGCCATGTCGATCGGCCGCACGTTCACCGAGAGCCTGCAGAAGGGCCTGCGTTCCCTCGAGCAGGGTCGTCTGGGCCTGGGTTGCGACCCTGCCGAGGCGCAGCTGGACTCGCGATCCGACGACGATCTGCTCGTCGCCGTCGGCGTGCCGACCCCCGAACGGATCTTCATCGCCGGTGAGCTCCTGCGGCGTGGCATCTCCGTCGATCGGGTGCACGATGCGTGCAAGATCGACGCGTGGTTCCTCGATCAGATGCAACAGATCATGCAGGAGCGCGAGGTGTTGGCCGACGCGCAGACGGCAGCCGACATGGTGCCCGCGCTCACACGCCGGGAGTGGAAGCGGGCGAAGCAGTTCGGATTCAGCGATGCGCAGCTCGCATTCCTCTGGGGTGCCGACGAGATGGTCGTGCGTGCAGAACGTGAGCGCGCCGGCGTGCTGCCCACCTACAAGACCGTGGACACCTGTGCGGCCGAGTTCGAGGCGCACACGCCGTACCACTACAGCACGTGGGAGGACGAGAACGAGGTCCGGCCGAGCGAGCGGCCGCGGGTCGTCATCCTCGGCAGCGGCCCGAACCGGATCGGACAGGGCATCGAGTTCGACTACTGCTGCGTCCACGCATCCTTCGCACTCCGCGACGCCGGCTTCGAGACCGTGATGGTGAACTGCAACCCCGAGACCGTGTCGACCGACTATGACACGAGCGACCGGCTCTACTTCGAACCGCTCACCCGTGAGGACGTCCTGAACGTGATCGCCGCCGAGACCGCGGCGTCCGGGGGAGTCGCTCCGAAGGTGATCGTGTCGCTCGGTGGCCAGACGCCGCTGAAGCTGTCGGGCCTGTTGCCGGCGGAGCTCATCGCCGGCACGTCGCCCGCGTCCATCGACCTCGCCGAAGATCGCGAGAAGTGGAACGCGCTCTGCAACGACCTGCACATCCCCCAGCCGCCGGGCGGCACGGCGACCGATCTCGAGCAGGCGTTGGCGATCGTCGAGCAGATCGGGTTCCCGGTGCTGGTCCGTCCGAGCTACGTGCTCGGTGGCCGCGCCATGCAGATCGTCCACGACCGGAACCACCTCGCACGCGCGATGGCCGAGTTGGCCGGCTTCGGCAGCCTCGGCAAGGAAGGCGGCCTCTCCGCGGAGCGCCCTGTGCTCGTCGATCGGTTCCTGGAGGACGCCACCGAAGTCGATGTCGACGCGATCCGCGACCACACCGGCGCGGTGCTCATCGGCGGTGTGATGGAGCACGTGGAGGAGGCAGGTGTGCACTCGGGCGACTCGGCGTGCGCCATCCCTCCCCAGACGCTGCCCGGTTGGGTCGTGGAGGTCATCGAGCAGTACACGAAGGCGATCGCCCGAGCGCTGGACGTCCGCGGCCTGATCAACGTGCAGTACGCGGTGATGGGCACGACGGTCTACGTGATCGAAGCCAACCCGCGGGCCAGTCGCACGGTGCCGTTCGTGGCCAAGGCAACCGGCGTACCCCTCGCCAAGGTGGCGAGCCGCGTGATGCTCGGTGCAACGCTCGACGAGCTACGGCACGAGGGGCTGTTGCGGCCGCCGAGCAGCCATGGCCACGTTGCCATCAAGGAGGCCGTGCTGCCGTTCAGCCGCTTCCCCGAGGTCGACACCGCGCTCGGCCCGGAGATGCGCAGCACCGGTGAGGTGATGGGCATCGACACCACGTTCGGCAAGGCGTTCTTCAAGGCCGAGCTAGCAGCAGGCACGTTGTTGCCGACCGAGGGTGTGGTGTTCTTGTCGCTGGCCGATGGCGACAAGCCGGCCGGGCTGGTGGTCGCCCAGCGGCTTCGAGCCCTGGGGCTGGGCATCGCCGCTACGCAAGGCACGGCTGCCTACCTCGAGCGATTCGGTCTCACGGTGGATCAGGTCGTGGGCAAGATCTCCGACGGCCACGGCATCAACGCGGTCAAGCTGATCGAGAGCGGCGAGATCGCGTTCGTGGTCAACACGCCCCAAGGTCGCGGCGGGCGAACCGACGGCGAACGGATCCGCAAGGCGGCCAACACCCATCGGGTGAGCTCGGTGACCACGGTGGAGGCCGCGCTCGCCGCGGCCCAGGGCATGGCGGAGATGAGCGGCGAGGAGATGATGGTGCGCCCCCTCCAGGAGTACCACGCATGACCCCCATCCGAGTGCCACCCGGGGAGGCGAGCGCGACCGGTGCCGCCGTTCGGGTCGGGTCGGTGGACCTGCCGGCACCGGTCATGACGGCATCGGGCACTTCCGGTCAAGGGGCAGAGCTGGCGCCGTACTTCCCCCTTGCGGAGCTCGGCGCCGTGGTCGTGAAGTCGTTGGCCGCGTTCGAATGGCCCGGCAACGCAGCGCCCCGCGTGCACCCTGCCGGGACAGGGATGATCAACGCGGTCGGCCTCCAAGGGCCTGGCGTCGAGCACTGGCTGGAAGCGGAGTTGCCCGCCTTGACGGCCACCGGCGCACGAGTGGTTGCCAGCATCTGGGGCCGCAGCGTCGAGGACTACCGCCGTGCGGCCGAGATGCTGGCCGGTGCACCCGCCGCAGTGATCGCCGTCGAGGTGAACCTGTCGTGCCCCAACCTGGAAGGCCGCAAGGGCATCTTCGCCCACGACGCAGCGCTGTCTGCCGAGGTGATCGCGGCGACCGCAGCGGCCGGGCGACCTCGATGGGCGAAGCTGAGCCCGAACACGGATCGCGTGGTCGAGGTGGCCGAAGCCGTTCGCGACGCCGGCGCCGAGGCCGTGACATTGGTGAACACCCTGCTCGGGATGGTGCTCGACGAGACGACCGGTCGCGCGATGCTCGGCGCTGGAGGTGGCGGTTACAGCGGTCGACCGATCCACGCCGTGGCCGTGCGAGCCGTGTACGACGTGCATTCTGCGTTGCCGGACCTTCCGATCATCGGCGTCGGGGGAGTGGCGACGGGATGGGATGCGGCGGAACTGCTGCTCGCCGGGGCGAGCGCGGTGCAGGTCGGGACGGCGACGTTCGCCGATCCGAGGGCCGCACATCGGATCCAGGGCGAGCTCATCTCGTGGTGTCGGCGGCGGGGTGTGACACCTGCCCACCTGCGCGGACTGGCCCACCAGGGCGGATTGCCACCGCGCGCCTGATCAGCAGGAGTATGGTCTGTGCATGGCAACACCTCCGCAACTCACTCCAGAACAGCGTGCCAATGCCCTCGCCAAGGCGGCTGAGGCTCGCGCGGCTCGTGCCGAACTCAAGAATCAGCTCAAGATGGGCTCTGTGACGCTCGCCGAAGCGCTCGCCACCACCACTTCCACGGTGGGCAAGCTCAAGGTCGTGTCGCTGCTCGAGTCCCTTCCGGGCGTCGGCAAGGTCAAGGCCCGCAAGATCATGGACGACATCGGCATCGCCGACAATCGTCGCGTCCAGGGTCTCGGCCAACAGCAGAAGCAGGCTTTGCTCGACCAGCTCGGCAAGTGAGGCCATGACGGCGCAGTCTGCCGGCAACAACTCGCGCATCTTCATCGTGTCCGGCCCAGGCGGTGTGGGCAAGGGCACGATCGTCAACGCTCTGGTGCAACGCGACCCTCGACTGTGGTTGAGCAGGTCGTGGACCACCAGGGCGCAGCGACCGGGTGAACGCGACTCGGCGTACGTGTACGCCGAGCGTGCCTCGTTCGAGGCGCGGATCGAGGCGGGTGGTTTTCTGGAATGGACCAACTTCCTCGGCAACTACTACGGCACCCCGACCCCGGACCTGTCGCACGGCCGCGACGTGGTGCTCGAGATCGAGGTGGACGGCGCCCGCCAGGTGAAGGGGCGGCACCCGGAGGCCATCCTGATCTTTGTGCTGCCGCCGTCGCGCGACGAGCAACAACGGCGTCTTCGTGGCCGTGGCGATCCCGAGGACAAGGTCGACGAGCGCATGCAGAAGGCGCTCGACGAGGAACCGGTGGGCCTGGCGATCTCCGATCACGTGGTCGTGAACGACGACCTGGAGCGCACCGTGCAGGAAATATTGGAGATCATCGACCATCATCGCATGGTCGCCTGAGCCGGATCCGGTAGACTGCACCGCTGCTTTCAGGAGGGCATTCGATGACCACGCGTTCGTACGACACCATGATCAACCCCCCGATCGAGGATCTTCTCGACTGTGTGGATTCGAAGTTCAGCCTGGTCACGCTTGCTGCTCGCCGAGCTCGTCAGATCAACAGCTACTTCAACCAGCTGGGTGACGGCCTCGGCCAGATGGTGCCGCCGCAGGTGTCGTCGGTGGCCCGCAAGCCGTTGAGCATCGGTTTCGAGGAGATCGCGGCGCACAAGATCCGGCGCCACGAGAACGAGCAGCCCGAGGCCGGCGAACCGGCCACTGCCGGCGCCTGACCTCGGCGCTCGAACACGGACCTTCCATCATGCTCGCCGGTCGGCGCATCGTGCTCGGTGTCACCGGGGGCATCGCGGCCTACAAAGCCGTCGAAGTCTGCCGCCGACTCGTCGACGCCGGGGCGCATGTCGTTCCGGTGATGACCGCCGGGGCGGAGCACTTCATCGGTCGAACCACGCTGTCGGCGCTGGCCAGCGAGCCGGTGCAGACCAGCCTGTGGAACGAGGCCGACCCGATCCCGCACACCCGGCTCGGTCAGCGCGCCGATCTCGTGTTGGTCGCGCCGGCGACCGCCCGCCTGCTTGCGGCGTACGCGGCCGGGTTGAGCACCGACCTGCTCACCAACACGCTGCTGGCCACTCGAGCGCCGGTCGTGGTGTGCCCGGCGATGCACACCGAGATGTGGGAACACCCGGCGGTGCAGGCCAACATCGCGACGCTGCGGGCCAGGGGAGTCCATGTCGTGGAGCCCGAGTCGGGGCGGCTCGCGGGTGGCGACGTCGGCGCCGGTCGGCTCGCCGCGCCCGAGGTCATCGTCGCCCGCGTCGCCCAGGTGCTCGCTGGCGCGTGGGAAGGGTGGCGTGTCGTCGTGTCGGCGGGAGGCACCCGCGAACCGATCGACGCGGTGCGTGTGATCGCCAACCGCAGCAGCGGCAAGCAGGGATACGCCATCGCCGCCGAGGCAGCCGCTCGCGGGGCGTCGGTCACGCTCGTGTCCACCGTGGATCTCCCGACGCCCACCGGCGTCACGCTTCGTCCCGTGGAGACCGCGGCACAGATGCAGTGCGTGCTCGAGGAGCTCGCTCCCACCGCCGACGTGGTCGTCATGGCTGCGGCGGTGGCCGACTTCCGCCCGATCGCGCCCTCCGATGGGAAGCTGAAGAAGGATCAGGGTGTTCCCCGGATCGTTCTGGAGCCGACCCCCGACATCCTCGCCGGGCTCGGCGCCCACAAGCCGGCCGGCCAGACGCTGGTCGGCTTCGCGGCCGAGACCGACGACCTCATCGAGAACGCCACCTCCAAGCT